>CANIBB010000040.1:0-8203 GCA_947465575.1 Actinomycetota bacterium
CGCCTATTGACCGCTGGACATAAAGGAGAATACCCTTAGATAGTGGAACAGTGGTTCCATATTATGGAACACATTCTGGAGGGCATATGAGTGAGTTAGTAAGTGGAACTCAGGCCATCGATCGCGCCAGCGCTCTCCTTATTCATATTCTTGAGTCATCAACACCCCCACTGCTTTCACAGCTCTCTCGCACACACGATATTCCAAAGAGCACAACATCTCGGATGTTAAGTGCCCTAGAACGCCAAGGTCTTATTCGCCGTGATCGCAATGGCGCATTTATAGCCGGTGGGGTTTTAACTCAATTTGCCCGTTCACAAAATCTCGACTCCGTCTTAGTTGCCCGTATGCACTCCGTGTTAGAGAAGTTAGCCTCGACAACTGGGGAGACTGCCAATCTAGCTGTGGCAAGCAATGGTGAAATGAAGTTAATAGATCAAGTTGATTCACACTATCTATTAGGTGCTACTAACTGGGTCGGCAAGCGAATTCCATTTCACGCCTCAGCCCTTGGCAAAGTTCTTCTGGCCTATGGCTCTGCAGCGATTCCAGCTGGAAAATTAGAAAAACTCACCTCAAAGACAATCACCTCTCGGCCCCGCCTATTGACCGAGCTTGAAAGCGTGCGCAAGAAAGGCTTCGCAATCATCATTGATGAACTTGAAGAGGGCTTAGTTGCTGTGGCAGCCCCCATTCGCGAAGATGATGGTCATGTCGTTGGCGCAATATCGATTTCTGGTCCCTCATCGCGATTGTCACAACGGGATTTAGGTAAGATTGGCGAGGTTATTGTTCAGGAAATCTACTCACTCCAGGTAAACCATGAAGGAAAGATAGGTGCAGCATGACTCATGACGACATCATCAAGGCGCTCTTTGACGAGACCTTAGTTGGAAACGCTCCTGCAGTTCTTGAGCTAACTAATCAGGGAATCGCCGATGGAATGACTCCGAGCACGATTCTCTTTGATGCACTGATTCCAGCCCTTGAAGAAGTAGGCGCACGTTTTGAGCGCGGAGATTTCTTTGTTCCAGAGATGCTCGTATCAGGCAAAGCGATGTCAGGTGCACTTGCAGTTCTTCGTCCCTTACTTGCTGAAACCGGCGCTGAGACAGTGGGTACTTATTTAATGGGTACCGTAAAAGGCGATGTTCACGATATCGGCAAGAACTTAGTAAACATTATGCTCGAAGGCGCCGGCTTTAACGTTATCGACCTTGGCGTACAAGTTGCACCAGAGAAGTTCATCGCTGGAATCCTTGAGCACAAGCCAGATATCGTCGGAATGTCGGCCTTCTTAACTACAACAATGCCAATGTTTAAAGTCAATATCCATGAGATTACTAAGGCGGGTCTGCGCGATCAAGTAATTATTATGGTTGGCGGAGCACCCGTGACACAGGAGTATGCCGATGTTGTTGGCGCCGATGGCTTTGCAGCCGATGCCTCAACTGCTGTGCGAATTGCTAAGGATTTAATTGCAAAGAAACGTGCAGCGGTTTCAGCCTAAACCCACATCATGTTAAAAAAACTTCTCCCGTTCATTGAGCATGTGATTAAAGAGCCCGTATGGGACTGTCGCATGTGTGGTCAGTGCGTTCTGCACTCAACGGGAATGACATGTCCGATGACATGTCCGAAAACATTGCGTAACGGTCCATGTGGTGGAGTGCGCGAAAATGGCAACTGCGAAGTTAAACCAGAAATGCAGTGCATCTGGGTCAAGGCATACGATCGCACAATCTCACTTCCACTTCCCAAAGTATGGAAAGAGCATTACAACGACTTGCGACCACCCGTTGATATGCGACTTGAAGGCACATCGTCATGGATTAATCTGGTGACTAAACGAGATAAGCAAACTCCAGCTGGCTGGTCGGTTGAAGCCGTGGATCACTAATGTCGGTACTTCGTGAAAAATTAGAAAATACTAATGATCTAGTTTTTACCGCTGAGTTCCCATCCGTTGATGGTGGTGGAATGGCAAGTGTTGTACAACATGCAGCTCGATTAGCACCGTGGTTTGATGCTGTAAATGCCACCGATAATCCCGCAGCCCATGCTCATACCTCTAATACAACGACGGCTATTGCTATGAAAATGCATGGCCTCGAGCCGATTATGCAGATTGTTTGTCGGGATAAGAATCGTCTGGCAATTCAATCCGACATGGCTGGGGCTGCCCTGCATGGAATTACAAATATCTCACTTCTAACTGGCGATGATGTAACTGCGGGAGATGAGCCCGAAGCAAGGCGCGTCTTTGATGTCGATAGCGCCCAAGCCATCAATATCGCTCGGATCATGACCACAGGTAAATATCTCTCAGGTCGCACGATTAGCCCTGCCCCCGATTTCTATATTGGCGCCGTTGAAAATGCTGCGGCCCCACCATTTGAGTATCGAATTCAACGTGCACTAAAGAAGCACCGTGCAGGTGCGAGCTTCTTGCAACTTCAGATTTGCTATCACCCAGATCGCCTTGAAGCGTTTTGTAAAGGTGTGGCCGAAGTCGCACCCGATTTAAAGCTCATCCCAACACTTGTACTAGTCAAGGGCAGCCGAGGGTTGGCCTTTATGAATGATAAGGTTCCCGGTATCGACGTTCCGGCCAGCACTTTGGCCCGCGTGCAAAACGCCAGTGACCCCAGTGTTGAGGTCAATAAGTTAACTCTTGAGCTTGCTAAGCACGCGCTCTCACTCCCCGGAGTTCGTGGTCTGCATATAACTGATTTTCGACACGACGATTCGCTGAATACTTTTATGAACGACTTGGGTAGAACACCGAATAGATAGGGGAACACAATGCATACAGTTCTTTCCTCACCTGGCCAAACGGTAACGATCGGGCACGATCAACCATTTTGCATTATCGGTGAGCGCATTAACCCTACGGGCCGCAAAAAGTTTCAATTACAACTTCGCGCAGGTGACCTATCGGCTATTGAAAAAGATGTTGCCGATCAAATAGCAGGTGGTGCCAATGTTCTCGATGTGAATATGGGAGTCCCGCTAACTGATGAGCCGGCCCTTTTGTCTAGTGCTATTACTTTGATCCAATCAATAACCGATATGCCTATCTGTATCGACTCTTCGATCATTGAAGCGCTGCAGGCCGGTCTTGAAACCTATCAAGGCAAGGCGCTTGTAAATAGCGTAACTGGCGAAGATGAGCGCATGGATTTAGTTCTGCCTCTTATTAAAAGACATGGCGCAGCGATTATCGCCCTACCTAATGATGAGACTGGAATCCCAGCAACTGCTGCAGAGCGAATGGTGATTACTGAAAAGATCGTGCGCGCAGTTGAAAAACATGGAATTCCGCTTGAAGATTTGGTAATTGATCCATTGGCAATGACGGTAGGCGCCGATCCAGAAGCTGTGAAAATTACTTTAGAGACAATCTATTTAATCCGCGAAAAATGGGGCCTCAATATGACCCTTGGCGCATCGAATATCTCCTTTGGTCTGCCATATCGCCACGCACTTAATGCAGCGTTTTTACCTGCAGCGATGTCACATGGTCTTACCTCCGCGGTGATGGATTCTCGTACTCCACTCATCGTTGAATCTGTACGCGCCGCCGATTTACTTCTCGGTCTTGATCCATGGGGTTCAAATTGGATTACACGCTTTAGAGCAATGGAAGCTGCCAAAAACGCAGCTGGAGATGGTGCATAAAAATTAGTAAAAAGGAGCTAGATCCTTCACTTGTGCCCCATCACGATGGCACTGGTCGAGTCAAGCTCGCCTTTAGATCCCTTGAAAAAGATAATTCGGTTGGGTCTGAAAAAACAATCACCGTTCCAACGGGTGTCAGTGCATTTGATGCTGCATCATGGAACGGTATTGCAATTGATTCAACCTGCGGTGGCTATGGAACATGCAAGAAGTGCCGCGTCAAGATTACCGATGGAGATGTCGAGCCATCGAAGTTAGATTTTCGCGCTTTTACTGAGACTGAGATTAAACAGGGCTGGCGTTTAGCGTGTTTAGTTCGCACCAGTACCGATATCTCAATAGATGTTCCAGCCCTTACCACCAGACCGAAAGCTGCAACCGTTGGAGTTGGACGTCAAGTTATCTTGCGCCCTGCAGTTCAAAAGCGCTACGTTGAATTAGAAGAGCCAACTCTTCACGATCAACGTACCGATATTGTGCGCCTCTTTGATGCAATCGATGACATCGAAGGAACGGCTTCCCTTGCTGCAATGCGCAATATCCCCCGCGTTTTGCGTGCATCTAACTTTAAAGTTACGGCAGTCTTTGTAGATCAAGACTTTATCGATATCGAGCCTGGCGATACCACGGCATTTCGCTATGGAATTGCCTATGATTTAGGAACAACAACGGTCGTTGCAACTTTGCTCGATCTCAACACCGGTGCGCCTTTGGCCGTGAAATCAATTCTGAACAAGCAACAGCCATTTGGCGCCGATGTCATTACGCGTATCAGTGCGACGATGCTAGATCCAGCCGCTCTTGAAAAACTATCATCTCTTGCACAAGAGACGCTTAATCAGCT
Organism: Actinomycetota bacterium; assembly: GCA_947465575.1. Taxonomy (GTDB): domain Bacteria; phylum Actinomycetota; class Actinomycetes; order Nanopelagicales; family Nanopelagicaceae; genus Planktophila. The sequence goes on from CANIBB010000040.1 coordinate 4,526, forward strand.
GACTCAGGAAGTCTGCATTGAGGCAGGCGTTGATCCACTTCACGTCTATGAGATTGCAATCGCTGGCAATGCAACCATGAATCAACTCTTGCTCGGCATCGACCCTGAGCCTCTAGGAGTTGCACCATTTATTATGGCGGCTGCAGATTTTCCAGATGTCGATGCAAAAGATATTGGAATCGCTATTCACCCACGTGCGAAGGCGGTTATCTTGCCCTCCCTTGGTGCATATGTCGGCGGAGATATTATTGCTGGCGCTCTGGCATCTGGAATGGATCGCGACAAGCGATTGCGTCTATTTATCGATGTTGGCACTAACTGCGAAATCGTCCTTGGGGATGGTGAAAAGATTTTGGCAACGGCCGCCCCTGCCGGTCCTGCCTTTGAAGCGGCAAGTATTAAATGTGGCGTGCGCGCTGCATCGGGTGCAATTGAGACAATTAAAATTACCGATGGTGAGTTAATAATCGGCACCATTGATGACACACCAGCCATCGGAATCTGCGGCTCAGGGTTAGTTGATGCATGTGCATCTCTTGTTGGTGTTGGTCTGCTCGATCATTCGGGGAGATTTGTTAGTGATGAGATTGCTCAGCAGGTCGCTCCGACTTTAGCGCCTCGATTACTTGAACGTGAAGGCGAGCGAGTATTTGTCTTAACGTGGAGTAAAGAGGTCGGGGATTTATCGGACTGCGTCTTCTTAACGCAGCGAGATGTTCGCGAACTTCAATTTGCTAAAGCTGCAATCGCTACTGGTTGGGCGCTACTGCTTGAAGAGTTTGGTGTTGCAGAGTCGGAGATTCAACAAGTACTCCTTGCCGGCTCATTTGGCTCTTACCTATCCCCTGCATCTGCCATTAAAATTGGCCTTGTTCCAAAACTTTCAGTGATGCGAATCCTGTCGGCAGGTAACGTTGCAGGTGAAGGCGCGAAGATGGTCTTGTTATCGGCCCAAGAGCGACATGGCGCAGCTGCACTCTTGGAAGAGATTGACTATGTCGAGCTCTCTGACCGTAGCGATTTCAATGACAAGTTTGTAGATCGTCTAGCTTTCCCAGCATGAGCATCGGCATCGTGGCCTGCGGTGCACTGGCCACACATATAGGTGAGATAGCCACCGATTCCGGCCTTGATATAACTATTTATCCCTTGCCGCCGCTATTACATAATCGCCCTGAGAAAATCGCAAACGAAGTCGATGCATTACTGGTTGAGATAAAAGATAAGCATACGAAGTGCGCCGTTGCCTATGCCGATTGCGGGACGTATGGCGCCTTAGACCTTGTTATTGAACGCCATAACGTTAAGCGCTTAGGTGGCGATCACTGTTACGACATTTTTGCTGGGCGCGAGCAGATTCAAGAGATCATGGCCGAGAATGCCGGAAGCTATTTCTTGACTGACTTTCTCGTTAAATCCTTTCACCGAAGCGTCATTGTCGAACTTGGTTTGGATAGATATCCGCATCTGCGCGATGACTACTTTAAGAATTACACGCGCGTTATATGGCTCGCCCAAACACCCACACTTGAACTTAAGGAAGCTGCAATAGCCGCGGCCGAAGAGATTGGCCTACCTCTTGAAACACGGTTAGTTGGCTATGAGGGTCTGCGAAAACAGTTAGAGATACTGATTAGTCATTAATGTAATTTCAATTGCATGGACTACAACTGGCGATAATCGAGATTGGTCAACGTCATTTCTTAACCGTTCGATCATCGCAGGGGTCCAGAACTGAACAATGTGATGGGCGACCTCTACCTCAGGGGCGGATTTAGAAGGAACGTTGGCCGCAATTTGATTTGCCATACGGATGATTGAATCCAACTCGGGATCTCCACTTATATGTGATTCGATCATCTCTCCAGGAGCCTTGATGCTTGGTGAAATTTCAACGGCAGTGACTTTGTACTCAGGACAGTTTGTAGCCCAATCTGAGTATTCAGTTGTAATGACGTTTGCGCCACTTTCTGGAAAGTGAAATGTTGTATAGACAACGCCGGCAGGGACTTCATCTGTAATGTGCGCCTTCATAATAGTTTCCCCTACGCGGCTCGAGAGTTTGACCCACGAGCCATCGCTTATGCCACGAAGAAGTGCATCGGATTCATGTAAATCCAAAATATCCTCGCTGTGCCAAATGTTATTGGCGGTGCGCCGCGTCTGGGCGCCAACGTTGTACTGGCTCAAAACTCTGCCAGTCGTCAGTAGTAACGGGAATTGGCGCGTGGCCTTTTCATCGGTCGGAACATACTGCGTCTTCATAAAGCGGCCCTCACCACGTACGAATTTATCCACGTGCATCATCGGAGTTCCCTCTGGATTTAGCTCGTTACATGGCCACTGAATACTTCCCAGCTCATCCAACTTAGCAAAGGAGACTCCAGCAAAGGTCGGTGTAGTAGCGGCAATCTCATCCATAATCGCTGCGCCATTTTCATAGGACATTGGATAGCCCATCGCAGTTGCCAAGTCGCAGGTAACTTCGAACTCACTTTTGCCGGTTTTAGATTTCATCACGGGGCGAACACGATTGATTCGACGCTCTGCATTTGTGAACGTGCCATCTTTTTCTAAGAAAGATGTACCCGGTAGAAAGACATGTGCGAACTTCGATGTCTCATTCAAGAAGAGATCTTGGACAATCACCATATCCATCGCTCTTAAGGCTGCATGTACATGCGAGGTGTTGGGATCAGATTGTGCGATGTCTTCGCCCTGCACATATAGGCCACGATATTGGCCGGCAATAGCTGCATCAAACATATTTGGAATTCGCATTCCTGGACGATCTTGAAGTACTACACCCCATGCATCATTAAAGATTTTCCGTGTATCTGGGTTTGAAATGTGACGATAGCCAGAGAGCTCATGCGGGAATGAGCCCATATCGCAGGAGCCCTGCACATTGTTCTGTCCCCGAAGTGGATTAACGCCAACGCCTTTGCGGCCAATATTTCCAGTTGCCATGGCAAGGTTTGCAATTCCCATAACCATTGTTGAACCTTGACTGTGCTCTGTAACTCCAAGACCGTAATAAATAGAGCCGTTTCTAGCATTGGCAAACATATGCGCCGCTGCGCGAATCTGAGCGGCGGGAACTCGCGAAGATGCTTCAAGGGCTTCGGGTGAGTTCTCGCCCAGTGAAATGAACGTCTCCCACTCTTTGAAGGATTGGGCATCACAACGCTCTTCAACAAACTCACGTTTAATAAGGCCATCGGTTGCAATCACATGGGCCAGAGCGTTGATAACGGCGACATTTGTACCTGGCATTAACTGCAGATGGTGTGATGCAGTAATTCCAGGAGTACGAACTAATGCAATGACACGGGGATCGATAACGATTAACTTTGCGCCTTTTCGTATCGCCTGCTTCATGCGTGAGGCAAAGACTGGGTGGGCCGAGGTTGGATTAGCGCCGATGAGCATGATGACATCACTGTGTTCTACCGACTCAAAATCTTGAGTTCCGGCCGATGTTCCAAATGTCTGACCGAGCCCATAACCTGTTGGCGAATGACACACACGGGCACAGGTATCGACGTTGTTATTACCAAAAGCGGCTCGAACCATCTTTTGTACTACGAAGACCTCTTCATTAGTACAGCGCGAAGAAGTGATTCCGCCGATTGCATTGACTCCAGTTTCTGCCTGAATGCGTTTTAATCCATCGGC
>CANIBB010000041.1:0-8149 GCA_947465575.1 Actinomycetota bacterium
CATGTAAAGCTTGTGGCTGAGGTTGGTGTTGGCACGGTTGCCGCCGGCGTGAGTAAGGCGCATGCAGATGTAGTTCTAATATCAGGTCACGATGGCGGCACTGGAGCTTCACCACTCACATCACTCAAGCATGCTGGTGCACCATGGGAGCTTGGTTTGGCAGAAACACAGCAGACTTTGCTACTCAATAATCTGCGCGATCGAATCGTTGTACAGACCGATGGGCAGTTAAAGACTGGTCGCGATGTTGTTATAGCGGCATTGCTTGGTGCAGAAGAGTTTGGCTTTGCAACTGCTCCACTTGTAGTTTCTGGCTGCGTCATGATGCGCGTTTGTCACCTAGATACATGTCCAGTAGGTGTTGCAACACAAAATCCTGAACTTCGCGCGCGTTTTACGGGTAAACCTGAATTCATTGAAACCTTCTTCGAATATATTGCCGAAGAAGTCCGCGAAATCTTAGCCAGCCTCGGTTTCAAGACACTTCTTGAAGCGATTGGGCATGTTGAGTACTTAGAAACTAAGCGCGCAGTAGATCACTGGAAAGCCAGCGGCTTGGATCTCTCACCACTACTTGTCCGCCCTGAAAGTTCGAGCCCGCTCCATAATACTTCGCGTCAAGATCATGGCCTTGATGCCGCCCTTGATAATCAACTGATCGAACTCTCACAGCCAGCACTTACAAAACAAGAGCTAGTCCGAATTGATGTTCCTGTACGAAATGTAAATCGAACTATTGGAACAATGTTAGGTGCCGAAATTACGCGAGTCTATGGAGCAGCAGGACTTCCCGATGGAACTATTGATATCACTTTGCGAGGATCAGCCGGCCAATCTCTCGGTGCATTTATTCCAGCAGGTTTAACGCTGAGATTATTCGGTGATTCAAATGACTATGTAGGCAAGGGGATTTCTGGTGGCCGTGTAATTGTTCGCCCTGATGCTAGGTCAACATTTAAATCTCATGAAAATGTAATCGCGGGAAATGTCATTGGATATGGAGCGACTTCTGGTGAAATTATGATTCGCGGTGTTGTTGGCGAAAGATTCTGTGTTCGAAACTCTGGCGCTACTGCTATTGTCGAAGGCATTGGCGATCATGGCTGTGAGTACATGACTGGTGGAGCCGTTGTTGTGTTAGGAAGTACAGGTAGAAACTTTGCCGCAGGAATGTCAGGTGGCCGTGCATTTGTTTTGGATATAGATCCTTCAAATGTTAATACCGACATGGTCGATGTCCTTGCAGTACCTGATGATCAACGCGAGGTTTTGAAGCTAATTATTTTTAACTTTGCGCAAAATACAGAATCTCTAGTTGCGGCTTCGATATTGCAAGATTGGGATGCAGCAATTAATCGCATCTCTATGGTGATGCCACGCGATTATGCACGCGTGCTTGAGGCAATGGATCGTGCAACTCGTGAAGGCTTACCCGCCGACGCACTTGTTATGGAGGTGGCAGCTCTTGGCTGATCCAAAGGGTTTCATCACAACGCCACGCGAGGTACCAACTCGTCGTCCGGTAGACGTGCGCATCCAAGATTGGCGCGAAGTCTACGAACCACAAAGTTTTGAACATCTGCAAAAGCAGGCTGGACGATGCATGGACTGCGGCATTCCCTTCTGCCACTCTGGCTGTCCTCTTGGAAACCTCATTCCTGAATGGAACGATCTAATATGGCGAGGCGATACTCACGAGGCCATTAACCGACTTCATGCAACCAATAACTTCCCTGAGTTCACAGGCCGGCTTTGCCCAGCACCCTGCGAGACGGCATGTGTTGTAGGTATAAACCGCGATGCCGTAACAATTAAGCAAGTTGAGCTTCGTACCATAGAAGAGGCTTTTTCAACTGGAGATGTCAAGCCACTCATCCCAGATCGCATAACAGGCAAGACCGTTGCCGTAATTGGCTCAGGTCCAGCCGGACTTGCTGCAGCGCAACAATTAACTCGCGCAGGTCACACAGTCGTTGTTTACGAGCGTGCAGCAAAAATAGGCGGACTGCTTCGCTATGGAATTCCAGAGTTTAAAATGGAGAAGCATATTCTCGATCGGCGCCTTAAGCAGATGGAACAGGAGGGAACTCGTTTTCGCCCTGGTGTGGATATTGGAGTAGAGCTCACAGGATCTGCGTTGCGAAAGAAATTCGATGCGATAGTCGTGGCAGTTGGAGCAACAAAATGGCGCGACCTTAATATTGTGGGTCGAGATTTAATCGGCGTCTATCAAGCTATGGAGTTTCTACCGTGGGGCAATAAGCAGGCACTCGGTGAGATTGAAGTGCCACCAATAAATGTTGCTGGAAAGCATGTCGTGATCTTGGGCGGTGGCGATACTGGAGCAGACTGCCTAGGAACCTCCATACGCCAAGGCGCAGCTAGCATTACTCAGTTAGAAATCATGCCTAGACCAAGTGATGAAAGACCTTCATCGCAACCGTGGCCGACATATCCAATGATTTACCGGGTATCCAGTGCCCACGAGGAGAAAGATAATCGTATCTTCTCGGTGAGTACTGAAGAGTTTCTAGGTGACGATTTTGGCAATGTGCGAGCTATACGAATCGTCGAGACTGAATTAGTTAATGGAAAGTTCACATCGATACCTGGTACTGAAAAAGAGATTGCCGCCGATTTTGTATTTCTTGCAATGGGCTTCACCGGCCCTGAACAATCACCATTACTTACACAGCTGGAAGTAGAGATTGATGATCGTGGAAACATCGTTCGCAACGAAAACTTTGCAGCAAATGAAGATGGTGTGTTTGTTGCTGGTGATGCCGGCCGAGGTCAGTCACTTATCGTATGGGCGATTGCAGAAGGTAGAAGTGCCGCATCTGCAGTTGATAGATATCTCACTGGTGATACTCAGCTTCCAAATCCAATTGAGCCTACAACCCGACAGTTGATGGTTTAAGGTTGTCATATGCGTAGAGCGAAAATAGTGTGCACGATGGGTCCTGCCGTTGAAACTCCAGAAAAAGTTAAAGAGCTCATTGATGCCGGAATGAATATGGCGAGATTGAATCTCTCACATGGATCATACGAGGAGCACCAGCTCCGCTTTAATCAAGTACGAGCCGCGGCCAAAGCTGCGGGACGGCCTGTTGCAATCCTTGTAGATCTTCAAGGACCGAAAATCCGACTTGCTCGATTTATTGCTGGACCGCATGAGTTAGAACGAGGGGATATTTTTACGATTACGACCGACGAGGTCGAAGGTACAAAAGAGCGCGTAGGGACTACATATAAAGGACTACCTGGAGATTGCAAGGCGGGGGATTACATACTGATCGACGATGGAAAAGTAACAGTCCAAGTCATTGAGGTTAAAGGTAACGATGTGATTACCAAGGTCACTGAGTCGGGAGTAGTAAGTAATAACAAAGGAATAAATCTCCCGGGGGTGGCCGTTTCTGTTCCTGCTATGTCTGAAAAAGATATTGAAGATCTACGGTGGGGACTGCGTGCAGGGGCTGATTTTATTGCCCTCTCATTTGTTCGAGATGCCGCAGATATTAAAGATGTACACAAGATTATGGATGAAGAAGGCATTCGGCTTCCTGTAATTGCCAAGATTGAAAAACCTCAGGCCGTAACAAACATCGCTGAAATTGTTGATGCATTTGATGGCATTATGGTGGCCCGTGGTGATTTAGGCGTTGAACTTCCAATAGAGGACGTACCGCTTGTACAGAAACTCTGCGTTGAGCTAGCTCGCGATATGGCAAAACCAGTCATTGTCGCAACGCAGATGCTTGATTCCATGATTACGAATTCTCGCCCCACCAGGGCTGAAGCCACAGATTGCGCAAATGCAGTTCTAGATGGAGCAGATGCGTTAATGCTCTCCGGAGAAACTAGTATTGGTGAGTTCCCCATAGAGGCTGTTGAAACCATGGCGCGTATTATTCAAAAGACTGAAGAGGGTGGCCTGGATCGCATTCGTCCAATTAAAACTCCTCCTCGCACGAAAGGTGGCGCCATTACTAAAGCGGCCACTGAAGTTGGTGCGATCATCGATGCTAAATATCTAGTTGCATTTACACAAAGTGGCGATTCGGCACGTCGGATGTCACGTCTTCGCTCGCCCATTCCAATTCTCGCAATGACTCCAGAGCCGGGAACGTTCAATCGTTTGGCGCTTTCATGGGGTGTTGAGTCGATGTTGACACCTGTTGTTGGAGCAACTGATGAAATGGTGAAGATAGTCGACTCAGTTCTTATCGACTCTGGGCGCGCACATATCGGTGATAACGTCATTATTGTCGCTGGATCTCCACCAGGAATTCCAGGCTCTACAAATGCCATGCGCGTTCACCGTGTGGGCGACGCCGTTGGTGGCGCCGCTCCTGCCTACCGCTAAGATTCGACCAAAGCCTCGGTACTCCAACGGTAGAGAGGGCAGTCTCAAACACTGCATAGTGTCGGTTCGAATCCGACTCGGGGCACATTAACGACATTTACGTTCTGAAAGGCGCAATTGGACATGAGCGTTCGAATTCTCGTTGCTGAAGACGAGGCACTCATCCGTATGGATTTAGTTGAGATGTTGCAAGGTGCTGGATATGAAGTCGTTGCCGAAGCTACCAATGGTCAAGAGGCAGTCGAGTTAACACAACTTCATAAACCCGATCTTGCAATACTCGATGTCAAGATGCCGGTTATGGATGGAATCTCTGCTGCAGAGAAGATTATTTATTTAGCTCCTGTATTAATGCTCACGGCTTTCTCCCAAAAAGAGCTCATCGATCGCGCACGTGATGCAGGCGTGATGGCTTATGTGGTTAAGCCTTTTACGATTTCAGATTTAATTCCAGCAATTGAGATTGCAATTAGTAGGCATTTGCAAATGCGCTCTTTGGCCGAGGAGGTCGCAGATTTACATGAGCGCCTTGAAACTCGCAAATTAATCGATCGCGCAAAGGGTATTTTGATGAAGGCACTTAACTTGTCAGAGCCCGAGGCTTTTTCATGGATTCAGCGAGCGGCTATGGATAGGCGAATGAGCATGAAAGCTGTGGCCGCCGCCGTTATTAGCCCCGATGCCGTACCGCTGGACTAAAACCTAAACTGTGGAGTGCCTGCACCATGCTTTATAACGAAATCGAAACATTCAAAGCCCACTTTCATCTTGTTTAGGGAGGTTGATGGCATTACTCTCAACACCTCCCTGTCCCGGGACAACAAGAACAGGAAAGGCAATTCATGAAAAAACGCTATCGCGTGTTAAGTGTTGCAGCCACAGTTTCAATGGTGGTTGCAGGACTTGCAGTAGTACCTGTTGCAACAAATGCGGCAACAGTCCTTACAATTTCGACAGATCTACCTCTTCAGGGTTCATCTTTCGACTCAAATGATTCAACAAACAAGGCCATTGCTCTTTACCTAAAGCAGATCAAGTACAAGGCTGGAAAGTACACAGTCAAGCTAAAGGTTTACGACAATGCAACAGCTGCAAAGGGTGGCTGGGATGATGCAAAGTGCGCAGCAAATGCGCAAGCACACGTTGCCAACAGAAGTGAAGTTGCCGTTATGGGTACTTACAACTCAGGTTGCGCAAAGATCATCGTTCCAATTCTTAACCAGGCTCCAGGTGGAGCAATGACAATGATTTCAAACGCCAACACAAACCCTGGTCTAACCAAGGTATGGAACCCAGGCGAGCCAGATGTTTACTATCCAAAGGGCATCCGTAACTATGCACGTGTTTGCACAACTGATGATATTCAGGGTGCTGCAGCTGCACAGTTTGCAAAGTCAATTGGCGTTAAGAGTGTTTATGTTTTGAACGATACTCAGACTTACGGTCAAGGTGTTGGGCAGGCATTTACAACTGAGGCTAAGAAGATTGGCCTAACAGTTCTTTCAAGCGGAGCATACGGCGAAGGCTGGGATGCTAAACAGTCATCATACGAAGCTATGTTTACAAAGATCGCTGCCTTGAAGCCAGATATGGTCTACATCGCGGGTATCTTCGATAACAACGGTGGACAGCTTGTTAAGGATAAGTTCAAGGTCCTTGGCGACAACACTGTCGTAAAGATGATGGCTCCAGATGGATTTACTGGATACCCAGACTTCAACTCAATGCCTGAGGCAGATGGCGCTTACCTATCATTTGCTGGACTTTCAACTGAACTCCTATTGAAGAACTCACCAAATGGAGCAGGCGCAAAGTTCGTTAAGGCATATAAGAAAGAATATAAGAAGGATCCAATTGGCTCATACCCAATCTACGGCGTAGCAGCAGTCCAAGTTATCTTGGCAGCTCTTGCAAAGTCAGATGGAACTCGTAAGGGCGTTACTAACGCAATCTTCTCGGGTGCTGGAATCACAATTCCTGCTAACCAGTCAGTTCTTGGAAAGGCGCTAACAATTAGCACTCTTTCAGGAGATACATTGGCAAAGGACATCACCATTGAGGTAGTCAAGGGTGGTCAAGAGACAACAGTGAAGGCTTGGACAGTTAAGTAATCCAAGTAACTGATTGAAAAAGTGAAGGAGTGGGCCACAACCCACTCCTTCACTTTTAATCCATACTTGCAATACAATCGTTTTTTCAGTGTTGAGAAATTTAGGAGTATATAAGTGTCACTTTTTATTGGCGGTTACCAGGCCCGACAGCTTCGAAGACGCTATCTTGAGCGAACATTAACGGCCGTTGCAACTTTCGGTATCTTGTTCTGGCTCGGTATCAACTTCGTTAAATCACCATCCCAATTCTTTCAAGCATCGATTATCGGCCTGAGCAACGGTGTTCTCTATGCATTAATCGCCCTCGGCTACACCCTTGTTTATGGAATTATCGAACTCATCAACTTTGCTCACGGTGATCTCTTTATGCTTAGCGCAGTCTTCTCAGCTAACTTCATTACTCTCTGGTTTCACAAAGATTCATCTGGTCCAGGGGCATGGGGAGTCTTTCTCATGTGCCTACTCTCAGTAATGCTCGTAGCGGCATCCGTTAACGTTGGGATCGAGAGATTTGCCTATAGACGATTACGACGAGCGCCGAAACTGGCTCCACTTATTACCGCTGTAGGAGTTTCATTTGTGCTTCAGTTTATTGGTCTTCGTTGGAATGGATCAGGACCTAAGACGTGGAACAGCGTCCTTCCTGCAGGAAAGATTACTTTCTCTGGTGTATCGATTCCCTACACAACGATTATCTCTTTTGTTGTAACGATTCCGCTACTTCTCTTAATGTCGTGGATTGTTACTCGCACCCGTCAGGGCAAGGCGATGCGTGCCACAGCGCAAGATCAAGATGCAGCGCGTTTAATGGGTATAAATGTTGATCGTACTATTTCATTTACCTTCGCACTCGGTGGTGCACTTGCCGGGGCTGCAGGATTGCTCTTTCAACAGACTCGTGGATTAACAAGTTATAACTTGGGATATCAACTTGGTCTGATCGCTTTTACATCGGCGGTTATGGGTGGAATCGGAAACCTACAAGGCGCAGTACTTGGTGCGCTCCTAATCGGTTTAATCCAAGGTCTCAATGATGGATTGCCGATTGGTCTTGGCCAACAATGGTCACAGACCGTCGTCTTTTCAATATTGATTCTCTTGATGGCCTTTAAACCAACGGGTCTTCTTGGCAAAGCTGTTACGGAAAAGGTGTGATCATGAAATTAATGCGATCAAAGCAACCTAAACGAGTCAAGCAGGGAGCAAGCCACAAGAAATGGGCGATTGGTTTTGGTATCGCCGCTATTGTCATCTGGTTCTTCTACGCCTTCGTGATGTATAACCTTCCAGAGGGACCACAAACGATTTTCCAGAACTGGCTGCCTCCAACCACCGTTAATGAAGCTATGGTCTGGGTTATTTGTGCGCTCGGCCTCAATATTGTGGTTGGTTATGCAGGACTTCTAGATCTCGGTTTTGTAGCTTTCTGGGCGATTGGCGGATATTCAGCCGGTTGGTTCATGTCTACCTTTTTCCGACAGGTGACCTTCCACTTCTTCTCATCCCCTGATGCCGCAGATCAACCAGGAATCCACGTAAGTTTCTGGGGTGTTCTCATAATCGGTGGAATAATCTGCGCCATATTTGGAATTATTATCGGTGCACCAACCCTGCGTTTGAAGAGTGACTATCTCGCCCTTGTCACCTTGGGCTTTGGTGAAATTATCCC
>CANIBB010000042.1:0-7982 GCA_947465575.1 Actinomycetota bacterium
CGCTTTACAGACCGAGCCCGTCGTGTGGTTGTGCTGGCCCAAGAAGAGGCCCGCATGCTCAACCACAACTACATCGGTACCGAGCACATTCTGCTTGGGCTCATCCACGAAGGCGAAGGCGTCGCCGCTAAGGCACTTGAATCCCTAGGTATCTCCCTTGAAGGCGTCCGCGCACAGGTTGAAGAGATCATCGGACAAGGTCAGCAAGCACCAAGTGGTCACATTCCATTTACTCCGCGCGCTAAAAAAGTTCTAGAGCTTTCGCTACGCGAGGCGCTACAACTTGGCCATAACTACATTGGAACCGAACATATTTTGCTTGGCCTCATCCGCGAAGGTGAAGGCGTTGCCGCACAAGTACTTGTAAAACTTGGCGCCGATTTAAATCGTGTACGCCAGCAAGTAATTCAGCTGCTCTCGGGTTACCAAGGTAAAGAGGCAGTTGCTCAAGGTGGACCTGCCGAAGGCACACCATCTACATCATTAGTTCTCGATCAATTCGGTCGCAACCTCACCCAAGCTGCCCGCGAAGGAAAGCTAGATCCAGTAATCGGTCGCGAAAATGAAATTGAGCGCGTCATGCAAGTTCTTTCGCGCCGTACTAAAAATAACCCAGTCTTAATTGGCGAACCAGGTGTTGGTAAAACTGCCGTAGTTGAAGGTTTAGCACAAGCTATTTATAAGAACGATGTTCCAGAGACTTTGAAAGATAAGCAGCTGTACTCACTTGATTTAGGTGCACTTGTTGCAGGTAGCCGCTACCGTGGAGATTTCGAAGAGCGCTTGAAGAAAGTTCTTAAAGAAATCAAAACTCGCGGCGACATCATTCTCTTTATCGATGAGATTCATACTCTCGTCGGTGCAGGTGCGGCAGAAGGTGCAATCGATGCAGCCAGTATCTTGAAGCCAATGCTTGCTCGTGGTGAACTACAGACAATTGGTGCAACAACTCTTGATGAGTATCGCAAGCACGTTGAAAAGGATGCAGCCCTTGAGCGCCGCTTCCAACCAATTCAAGTTAAAGAGCCATCAGTTGCACACACAATTGAAATTTTGAAGGGTCTTCGCGATCGCTACGAAACTCACCACCGTGTATCTATTACCGATGGCGCATTAGCTGCAGCTGCAAACCTTGCAGATCGCTATGTATCTGATCGTTTCTTGCCAGATAAAGCAATTGATTTAATCGATGAGGCGGGCTCACGTCTTCGCATCAAGCGCATGACCGCGCCAGCAGAGCTTCGTGCATTCGATGACAAAATCGCCGATGCCCGCAAGGAAAAAGAGTCGGCCATTGATGGTCAGGATTTTGAAAAGGCTGCATCTCTTCGCGATAAGGAAAAGACTTTAATCGCTGAAAAGCATGAGGCTGAAAAGAATTGGAAGGCAACTGATTTAGATAAGGTCACTGAGGTCGATGAAGAACTCATCGCCCAAGTTCTATCTATCTCAACTGGCATCCCCGTCTTTAAGTTAACTGAAGAAGAGACTGCACGCCTATTGCGCATGGAAGATGAACTTCACAACCGTGTTATCGGACAGGATCAAGCGATCAAGGCGCTTTCACAAGCGATTCGCCGCACGCGCGCAGGTCTTAAGGATCCACGTCGTCCAGGTGGCTCGTTTATCTTCGCCGGTCCATCAGGTGTTGGTAAGACTGAACTCTCACGCACATTGGCTTCATTCCTATTCGGTGATCAAGATGCATTGATTCAACTTGATATGTCTGAGTACTCAGAGCGTCACACAGCGTCCCGCTTGTTCGGTGCACCTCCAGGATATGTCGGTTATGACGAAGGCGGACAGCTCACTGAAAAAGTACGCCGTCGCCCATTCTCAGTTGTTCTCTTTGATGAGATCGAAAAGGCACACCCCGATATCTTTAACTCGCTCCTTCAAGTTCTAGAAGATGGACGCCTTACTGATTCGCAGGGTCGCACCGTTGACTTCAAGAACACTGTAATCATCATGACTACAAACCTCGGTACTCGCGATATTTCAAAGAGCCTTGGTCTTGGTTTTGCCAACAGCGATGATGAGCAGACAAATTACGAGCGCATGAAGGGCAAAGTTAATGACGAACTTAAGACTCATTTCCGCCCTGAGTTCCTCAACCGTATCGATGATGTAATCGTCTTCCACCAGTTGACTAAAGAGCAGATTGTTCAGATTGTTGATCTCATGATCAAGAACCTAGATGATCGCTTGCAGGCAAAGGACATGGGAATTGAATTAACTCCTGCAGCTAAGGATTTACTTGCTGCTCGTGGTTATGACCCACTACTTGGTGCACGTCCATTGCGTCGAACAATTCAACGTGAAATCGAGGATGCACTCTCTGAGCGCATCTTGTTCGGCGAGCTCAAAGCCGGAGAAATCATTGTTGTAGATGCAGAGGGCGAAGGCGCCGATGCAATCTTTACTTTCAAGGGTGCACCAAAGGTTGAAACACCTGATAGTCCAGAGGATTTAGCGCAAGACGCACCTACAGCTTAATTCCTCACATATAGTGAGGTAATGAAGCGGGTTTTCTTAAGTTGTGCACTAATCCTTGGATTGGCCTTGCCATCGATTTCTCCAGCGTTCTCATCCGTTAAAGCGGGAGCCACCTGCACCAAACTCAAATCCACTACAACAGCTGCTGGCTATAAATACACTTGCATTAAATCTGGGAAGAAACTTGTGTGGAGCAAAGGCGTCAAAGTCATAGTCGCGAAAGCCACACCAAGCCCAACACCAAGCCCAACACCAAGCCCAACACCAAGCTCAACACCAAGCCCAACACCAAGCCCAACACCGACATCTACATCTACGCCTACGCCTACTCCAACGCCAGCGGTCTGGAGGGATCCATTGCAGGGAACTTCATGCACGGTTGAAAATGCCTCACTGCCAAATCAAATCTTTGAACTTAAATGCCTTAAAGACAGTGTAGGAAACCCAGGAAGTACAGATAATCATCTATTTTGGTTTCAAAATAATCGGCCACCAGGCTCGGAACCTACACCAACACCAACACCAACACCTACACCTACTCCAGTTGCACTGCCTGTCCTCTCATTAGATTCTGAATTCGCTGCGACAGCAGATTGCAAATTGAGTAAACCATCAAATCGCCCAATGGATGATGGGCCAATGGGTTCAGTCGGATTTCCTAAGCTTGCAAATGCCTTTTCATCGATTGGAAGCATTAAAGGATTGATCATATTTGTTGATTTTCCAGATGTAATTGCTACCGTTGACTTGAAATCGCCTTGGCAAACAAGTTCAATTCCGAATGCAGAAAAGCTCTTCGGATTTTCCAGTTATGGAAAATTAGAACTTAAAGTCGATATGTCTAATAAAATCTATAGACTTCAAAAGCCTTCTACCTATTACAATTTGAGTGCAGATCCATCTGGGGGTCCATTGGCAAATGCACCCCAACATAAGCTCGATGAGGTTATTACTGATGCAATTACTGCAGCAGATCCAGATTTCGATTTCTCCAAGTATGCATTTGTCGCTGTCTCGACGCCGCAAAGCCCAACACTTGCTCTCAGTGGCGCTACTGGCATGGGTCAAAATCCAAAACAGTTTGACGGAGTAACTTATACTTATGGAGATTTCATTCCTTATGATGGCTTAACTCCTCTTGATAAACCGTATCGAACTTTAAATTTTACGCACGACATAGGTCACATGCTCGGTTTAATGCATCCTTACATCACAGGGGCTGGGCAGCCCATGACCGGCGCTTGGGACATCATGTGGAGCTTTGCCTTTCAGAATGATTTTCTTGGATGGAATAAGTGGAAGTTGGATTGGATTATCGACGATCAAATTTCTTGCTTGAGTGGCAATCTCAATGGCAGTGTTACGCAACTGCTCTCTCCTATTGGGGATCCGACAAAAAATAAAAAGATGATTGTGATCAAACTGAACTCCACAACGGCCCTGGCTGTTGAGGTAAGAAGAAAATCACCTTTTGAAGATTTGCAACCTGAAGACGAAGGAGTGATTGTGTACCGTGTCGATACAACGAAATCACAAGGCCAAGGGCCCTATACAATCGTTTCTAACCCAACCAAGACGATTACTTATCAGGACTTCCCTGAAATCTTAGGAACTATGAAACCCAGTCAGTCTGTAACAGATAGCGGCTATGTCATAACAGTTCTTCAATCTGTGACCGCGGGAGATTACGTTTCAATTCACAAGGTTGCGTGAAGATATGAAGAAGATTTCCATCCTAACCATAATTTTGATGATCTCTACTTCATTTATGAGCCTCTCTGCTTCCGCAGCTGTTAAGCCCGGAGCCACCTGTACTAAACTCAATTCCACAACAACGACTGCTGGTTACAAATACACCTGCATCAAATCAGGGAAGAAACTTCTGTGGGGCAAGGGCGTCAAGGTAGTAGTCGCGAAAGCCACAACGACACCAAGCCCAAGCCCAACGCCAAGCCCAACGATTGATCAGGCAAAGGCACAGCTTGCGCTCGAAAAACTAAATTTCAAGAATACAATGATCTTTAGAATCACTGATAGCGTTCTTGAACGCAAGGCGGATAATGGAATATATTTCAAAAGTGACTCAAGATTAGTCGCTGATTTTGACCCGGTTCGTGTAGCTGCCTATAACGCGGTTATCGGGCACCAACCCGCCACTTCTCATCCAAAGATTTCGATTGATTACCAAATTAGCAAGAGTTTCCCAAAACTCTTAGAGGACTATTCAGTGAAGCTGATCGAGGAGACAGCTAATTACTGGAATTTTGCGATTAATGTGCCAACTTCATTTACAGTTAAGTTGGTTACTGAGAAAGATCGTGAATCTGTTTTAAAAGACCCCTTGATGTTTTCAGGAATGGGTCCAGCTCTTGATCGACTTGCTGCCTGGGACCCTAATAATCAAGTAATTTTCTTTACTGGCGGTGGCGGATATCTTTATCATCAATCGGAAGGTTCTTACAAAGGCGTGCTGATGCTTGCTACCTCCAGTATTGCTTATCCGGAGCGCATGAATTTTGAATGGCCTGCGACGGCGTTTCACGAATTAACGCATGTGATTCAGGGATATTTCTTTAAGGAGCGATTGCCAGATTTAACGACTGACCAATACCAAGCAGTTAGTCCAGATAATTTCCGCGAAGGAACTGCAAATCTATTTGGCTACGCAGTTTCATTGGGTAATTTAGGTTGGTACAGCGATGCACTCGATAAAAACCTTTTGAATTGTCTAAATGATGCTGGAGCTTGGGTCCATACTCAGAGTGAATCAGACATTATTGATTTGTTAAATGCGACCGAGATAAGAACTCCAGAAGAAGCACACACTATGTCTTACCCAACGGGTGCCTTGTTATATGAGTGGGTTCTATATAAATATGGTTTTGACAAAGTTCAGGAGTTATTCAAAGGCCAGGGATCATCTTCTGACTATGCCGCAAATATCAAGAACGTACTTGGTGTTAGCAAGACGGAGCTCTATAAAGAGGCTGCGCCATATGTTCTTGCAAACATAAAAAGAGTTCTCGCTAAATAATTCAAAGCTAATCAATAAACGACCTATTACAAAGAAATCCAACTCTATATTTTGGGATTTCTCCTTGCTACGATTTAACTATGAAAAGCACTTGGGGAAGATGGATATTTGCAGGCGGTTCGACTGTGATATGGATTTTTATTTTCAAACCTATGACTGGTTTAGGTGCAGCTATTGCGATAGGTGTCGCTCTGGGCGGTTGGTGGATTTTTGACTCAGGAAAGAAGAAATCTAAGTAGCGTTGATATATGGACTCGTACGTAGACGCGGTGATTAAGAGTTAGTGGCTAAACTCTTTAAGGCTTCGCCACTCACGCGGTAAACGGTCCATTCATCCATTGGTTCTGCACCAAGAGATTTGTAGAACTCAATTGATGGTTCATTCCAATCTAGGACCCACCATTGCAAGCGCTCGTAATCGCGCTCGATACAAATCTTTGCGAGCTCTTTTAACAGCGCTAAGCCAAAGCCTTTACCGCGATGGGCGGGATCAATGTAGAGATCTTCAAGGTAGATACCGGGTTTGCCGAGCCAAGTTGAATAATTAAGAAACCAGATGGATATTCCAACAACGATTCCGTCGACCTCGACTACGTGACAAAGGGCATGCGGATCGTCTGAAAAGAGCGACTCATTGATCTGTTCGAGCGTGGCTTTGGCCTCAAGTGGTGCTTTTTCATACTCGGCTAAGTCTTTGATTAGCTGCAGTATTCGTGGAGCATCTTCTTTTACTGCATTGCGAATCATTGTGGAAGTCTATAGCGGTTTCGGGAGATTGATTGGATTAATTGATCTTCAATCAATGTCCTTAATGCTTTTTCAACTTGAGATTCTTCGGGCCAAAGTTTCTTGATTGCACTCTCAGTCAGTGATTCGTTCTCGCGCAACGCCTGCACAATTGTGCCGCGACACTTTCGATCGGTTCCGTGCCAGTCTTGTGATTTACGGATTAGCTCCGTTTTCGGGTAGCCGTTTTTGCGCCAGTTACATTGAGAGATGACGGGACAGAGTTCACACTTTGGATTACTAGACGTACACACAATTGCGCCGAGCTCCATCGTTGCTGCGGCCCACACATGAGCATTTCTTTCTGGCAACAGGGTAAGCCGCGCGGCCCTCTCCCTTGTTGTTGGTGCCGGCTTTGGATGTTCATTTCCATCGATCACGCGCGTTAATAAGCGACGGATATTTACATCCATTACGAGTGTGCGTTGCTCAAAGGCAAAGGCTGCAATCGCTGCCGCTGTGTACTGTCCAATTCCTGGCAAACTCTGCAAAGTTACCTCATCATCTGGAACTTCATTGTTGAAATCATCACGAATAATTTGTGCGGCTGCATGCAAGCGCAATGCTCGGCGCGGATAGCCAAGGCGTCCCCAAGCGGTAATAACTTGTGCGGGAGTTGCCTGTGCTAAGTCGGCCGGTGTTGGCCAGCGATCCATCCACTCAATCCATTTGGGTAGAACGCGATTAACTGGTGTCTGCTGCAACATATATTCGCTGACCATCACACCCCATGGCGATGTTGTGCGCCATGGTAAATCCCGTTTGTTTTTCTTAAACCAACTAACTATCGGTTTTTCAAGCGGGTTCATTCGCCAGTGATTTTTACCCGTGAGAGTGCTTGATCAAGGCGCGATACTTCAACGATTTCCATGCCATCGATCTTTGTCTCTGATCCAGTTGGAACGAGGGCGCGTTTAAAACCTAAGCGGTAGGCCTCCTGTAAGCGACGAGTAACGCCACTAACTTTGCGGATTTCACCGGCTAAGCCAACTTCGCCAATTGCCACTAAATCAGCTGGCAGTGCAAGACCTTTAGCAGCAGAGGCGACAGCTAGAGCCAGGGCTAAATCAGCAGCGGGCTCAGACATTTTCATTCCGCCAACGGTGGCGGCATATACATCGCGGCCGCCGATACGCACTCCTGCGCGTAGTTCGAGAACGGCGAGCGTCATTGATGTACGGGCTGAATCAAGTCCTGAGACAACACGGCGTGCATTACCAAAGTCATTCTCACGCCCCTGGCTAACAAGGGCTTGAATTTCGGCAAGCAATGGCCGGCGTCCTTCAAGGGTAACGGTGACACATGTTCCCGGAACAGGTTCGGTGTGACGGGAAGTAAATAAACCTGTGGGATCCAATACCGATTCAATACCAACATCGCTTAAATCAAAACATCCAACCTCATCTGAGGCCCCGAAACGATTCTTAATTGCGCGGATTAGACGAAGACGTGAATGGCGTTCGCCTTCGAACTGCAAAACTACATCGACGATATGTTCGAGCAAACGTGGACCGGCTATTGATCCATCTTTTGTAACATGACCAACTAATAGCAGAGTAATGTCGCGGTCTTTACAGATTCGAATTAATGCACCGGCAACTTCGCGTACTTGTGTGACGCCACCGGGAGAACCATCGGCAGTTGAGCTACCGATTGTTTGAATTGA
>CANIBB010000043.1:0-7963 GCA_947465575.1 Actinomycetota bacterium
ACATCACCATTAATCCCAACGGCTGCAGCGATACGTAATTTCTGATTGCTATCAACGGCAGGTGAATACAACGTCCCGCGAAGTGCGCCGATTCTGGTAATTATTCCGACTAAATCACCACTTGGCGAAACAACGGGTGCCAATTTATGACGATGAAGGTTTAAGAACTCAAAGGCGGCCCGCGCATCTAAGTTATCGGCCATCGTGATTAACTCTTTGCTCATTACTTGATGCAGCTGAGTGAAACGATCTACGCTCTTGCAATCCTCTTCGGTAACAATTCCTATTGGCTTTCCGCCATCGACGATGACGATCGCTCCGTGTGCACGCTTATGTAGCAAGCTCACTGCATCGGCAACTGTTTGATGTGGGTTTAAAGTAATTGGAGTGTCAAAGAATGTATGGCGCGACTTAACCCATTTAATAACACTGTCTACAACGGCATGTGGAATATCTTGTGGGATTACCGCGAGGCCACCGCGACGTGCAATTGTTTCAGCCATTCTCCGGCCAGATATTGCAGTCATATTTGCAACAACCAACGGGATTGTTGTGCCTGAGCCATCGTTAGAAGTTAAATCAACATCCATCCGGCTAGATAATTCGGAGGCACTGGGTACCATAAAAACATCGTCATAGGTTAGATCGTGGCTGGGAGTATTTATGAATCGCACGTGTAGAAACTATACACATGTAACATTGCTCCATGTCTGAATCCCTCATTTCGGCCCGTGGTTTAACGAAGAAATTCGGTGATTTAGTGGCCGTAGACTCCATCGACTTCGATGTTGCCAAAGGTGAATCTTTTGGGCTGCTTGGTCCAAATGGTGCCGGTAAATCGACGGTGATGCGCATGATAGGTGCAACATCCCAGCGCAATGCAGGTCAATTAACGATTCTTGGAAAAGATCCTGAAAAAAATGGCCCGCAGATACGTGCGCATTTGGGCGTTGTCCCGCAGCAAGATAACTTGGATATGCAGTTAAGTGTTACTGAGAATCTTTACATTTACGGGCGTTACTTTGGCCTTCCTCGTAAATTTGTTAAAGGAAAGATTGATGAGTTGTTAACTTTTGCCCAGCTTGAGGAAAAACGAGACGCAAAGGTTGAAGCGCTAAGTGGTGGAATGAAGCGGCGGTTAACTATTGCTCGCGCGCTTGTAAGTGAGCCTGAAATATTAATGTTGGACGAGCCAACTACTGGGCTAGATCCACAAGCCCGACATATCTTGTGGGATCGTTTGTTTAGATTGAAAGAACAGGGCGTGACACTAGTTATTACAACCCACTTCATGGATGAGGCTGAGCAGCTATGTGATCGTTTGATTGTGATGGATAAGGGAAAGATTATGGCCGAGGGAAGTCCAGCATCGTTGATTAAGGACTACTCAACCAAAGAGGTTCTTGAGGTGCGTTTTGGTTCTGATCGTAATCAAGAGGTCGCCGACAAACTACGATCCATGTGCGAGCGCATTGAAGAGTTACCTGATCGTGTCTTGATGTACACAGAAGATGGCGAGGCCTTACTAGAAAAGATTTATTCTTCAGGTTTGCATCCAAAGACTTCATTAGTGCGTCGAAGTTCTCTAGAAGATGTCTTTTTACGACTCACCGGAAGATCCCTCATCGAATAATGAGTACTTTTACAACCCGCCAGGGTTCATCCCAACTAGTCGATACGGCCAAAGTCCAAGCCCGAGGCGCTTTTTATGTTGCTGAGGCGCGCGTGCGCATCATGTTGAAGTGGATTTGGATGATTCTCGGAATCGCCATAGCAAATCCCATTCTCTATCTAATCTCAGTTGGAATTGGCCTCGGTGGCTTAATTGATAAGAGCGTTGGGCCGGCAGGTGTCGATGGTGTTAAGTATTTAACTTTCCTAGCTCCTGCACTTTTGGCTCAAGCGGCAATTCAGGGCGCAATGGATGAGACGGTCTTTCCAACAATTGAGGGATTTAAGTGGCATAAGACTTTTTACTCAATGAACTCAACACCTTTAAGTGGTACTCAAATCTCTATCGGTGTTTTCTTAGCCGCTTTTTTGCGTACGATCTATACAGTAATTCTCTACTACGGAGTTATGTGGGCATTCGGCGCACTTGACTCGCCGACTGCCTGGTTAGCGATACCTACCGCGATTTTTGCGGGAATCTCCTTTGGCGCATTAATGCAGGCAGTGGCCGCCAAGCTTGAAAATGAAAACATATTCTTTGTAGTTCTCGGCCGTTTTATTATGATGCCGCTCTTTCTATTCTCAGGAACCTTCTTTCCCCTCTCCTCGATGCCCTTTTTCTTACAGTGGATCGGTTGGATCTCCCCGTTGTGGCACGCAACCGAACTTGGGCGCTCCTTAACCTATGGGCACGCCATCTCACCAACAATGATGTGGGTTCACTTCTTAGTGCTTCTGGCGATGCTCGTCAGTGGTCTCTATCTATCTGCACGCATTTTCACAAGACGATTGACTAAATAAATGTTTATTCCACTAGCCGTTGCAATCGCCGAGGCACGAATTGGCAAAATGGGCGAGCGATATTACTCAGGCCGAGTTCCACAATTACTAGAACGTGGATTCATCGCCTTTCGCTCTTCAACATGGATGATTGTTCTCTCTGGGTTTCTAGAGCCAGTTCTTTATTTACTCTCATTTGGTTATGGCATCGGGAAACTACTACCTACTATCGATGTAGGTGGTGAGAGCATTAAATACGCTGTATTCATTGCCCCTGCGCTCTTAGCAACGAGTGCCATGAATGGCGCGATTTATGACTCTACGATGAATGTTTTCTTTAAACTCAATCACGATCGTATCTATCACGGCATGCTTGCGACATCTCTTGGACCACTCGATGTCGCACTTGGCGAAATTGGTTGGGCGCTTCTTCGTGGTTTTAGTTATGCCTGTGCATTTATGGTCGTGGTTGCACCTCTTGGGTTAATTCCAAGTATCTGGGGTTTGCTTGCAATTCCGGCGGCAGTTTTAATCGCTTTTGGTTTCGCCTCCTGCGGTATGGCAATTACCTCATACATGAAATCATTTCAGCAGTTAGAAGTAGTAAATATTTTCCTCTTGCCTATGTTTCTTTTTTCTGGCTCTTTTTACCCAGTTAGTGTCTTCCCTCAATGGCTGCAGTTCACAGTCAACCTACTTCCACTTACACATGCTATTAATTTAGTGCGTGGTTTATGCCTGGGACATATAAATCTTGCATTAGCTGGCCATGCACTTTATTTCGTAGTTATGATAATTATTGGACTTTTCTTCACAACTAAGCGATTAAATGCACTTTTTATGAAATAAAAACGATAATTTCCTTGAAAACACGCAGGGGTTATCAGGGGTTGCTTTTAAAAAACGGCATGAGATACTTATCCCCATAGTTCACAAGGAACTAAAAACGAACCGGGAGAGTACTTCTCAAACGAGTTTCAAACGCTGAAACCTTTGCCGTACAAGCTTTACAATGATTACACAAATTAATCACAAGGAAACTTTTAGATTCGTCCCTGCAACATCAGTAGAAATTCCACCCGAAAGAGTCGCTGCCCTCCTGAAATCTGAATGGGAGTTATTTACAAAGCAGACCGGCAAGAGTGCAGAAGAAAGTAAGCGCTCTTTCAAATCTCTGCCTCTGGGTGTTACATCTAGCTTTCAGCACTGGGATCCATATCCAATCTCTATCGTGAGCGCTAAAGGCGCCTGGATGACCGATGTCGATGGGCGTGAGCTCCTAGATCTCTCCATGGGCTTTGGTGCCATGCTCGCAGGACACCTGAACCCAACTGTTGTCGAAGAGGTTAAGAGCTCCCTTGAAACGGGCATGCTCTTCGTAACCCCTTCACCAATTTCTACCGATGCCGCCGAGCGAATCTGTCGTCGCTTCGTGATCGACCAAGTTCGCTTCACAAATAGCGGAACAGAGTCGACCATGTATGCCGTTCGCACTGCCCGTGCTGCAACTGGCAAGGATGGCATCGTTAAGGTCGAAGGCGGCTACCACGGTAGCTACGACCCATTTGTTGTCTCAGCCAAGCCGCCGGTTAGTGAGATTGGTGATGCAAGTGATCCAATCGCCCATGTTCCGGCCGGCATTGTTCCAGGCGATATCTATGTTGTTTCATACAACGATGCCGACTCACTCGAACGCATCTTTGAAAAGAATGCTTCTAAGATCTCCTGCTTTATTATCGAACCAGTCATGGAAAACCTCGGCATTGTTTTGCCAGATGAGGGCTACCTAGAGCGTGTTCGTGAATTATGCGATGAGTACAACGTCGTTCTAATCTTCGATGAAGTTAAAACTGGCTTAACTGCTGGACACCAAGGCGCTGCTCAGCGTTTAGGTGTGATTCCAGATCTTATTACTCTTGCAAAATCTATTGGTGGCGGACTTACCTTGGCCGCCTTCGGTGGCAAGAAGAAGTACATGGATTTTGTCACTAACGGCAAGATGGCTCACTTTGGTACCTTCAACGGCAACCCACTTGCAATGGCAGGTATTCGTGCCGTAGATAAAATCTGTACTAAAGAAACTCTTGCAGTTGCAGAAGCATTTAATCAGCAGGCCCTGGATCGCATCAATGAAATCATTGATGAGTACCAATTACCGGCACACACTGTCGGCTTTGGTGTTAAAGGATGTATTACATGGTCAACAAAACCGCTTCGCAACTACCGTGATTACAAAGCCACAGACTTCGCAATTGCCGAATTATCGTGGCTCTTCTCACTTAACCGCGGCATCATTACGCCTCCGGGCCTAGATGAGCAGTGGTTAATATCCTTAGCGCATGGCCAAAAGGAAGTTGATCTTCTCGTTGAAGATTTCCGTGCCTTTGCCCAAGCTCTTCGTGCGTAACACATACTTGTAGCAACTTTTTCTTTATCGGTTGCTCTGTATTTTGTAACCGGTTGGGCATAACGGCTTAACTGCAACCACTTTTTTGACTACTTTGCCTTTTGCGCAAATTATCGACTTCGGTAATTGTGCTCTGAGCAAGGCAATCTCTACCTTGAGCGCCTCAATCGTTATTTCTTGCTCCGAAATAACTTTATGATGGGCTATGTCGGCTGTATCTGCCTCACTTTGGATGCTGGCGATCTTTGACAGCGATAACTCAGTAACGGTGGTAATTTCTTTTAAGGTTTCGGTGTTTATCTTTCTGACTAGTTCATCCATTTGATTAATTTGATTCAAGGCCATGGAAAATATGAGATTTGAATAGCGACTAATTAGGGAAAAGCTTGTATATGACGCTCCACAGTTATTTCTCAGATCAGTTCCGGTGATAATTCCAATTACGAGAACTTCCGTACCAGTGATTTGTAATACTGGTCCACCACTATCACCTTTGCAGGTATTGGCTGCCAACGGTTCCACAACAGCACTATCTGGTTGATGGGGAATGGAGCGGGAGGAAAAACTGCCCTCGGTATAGTTTGGGAAGGTGGCCACACTCCCACTGTTATTCGTATTTCCATATCCATATAGCCTGAGTTTTGCATTTCTATTTTTAAGGGAAATAACTTCAGCCTCTGATGCTAGGCGAATATTTGAGTCAAACTTTTTAGGTTCACTTAATGCCAGGAAAACAATGTCATCTATTGCGACATTTCCGTTTGCGCCACCTTTATATCCGCGAGGAATTGCAACAGAGGTTACTAGCTGTGAACTATTTATTGCCTCAGATGAGGTACCGGGGTCTCCAACAAATATCTTTTCTGAAATAGTACCTGTTTCATTGAGAATGCAATGCCCAGCGGTTGCGACGATGGAGGGAGCTATTAACGCTCCACTGCACTTAAAGAATTCATTGTGTGCAAACTCGATCAATAGGGGTACGACATAAGAACTTCCTGCTGCATCTATGCCATTTTCGATCGCTCGAGCTTGGGGTACAAATGTCATCGCAGCGCTCGTAAGAATGAGGTTCAAGGTTATTGAAAAAACTAGTTTTCCGTTTTTCAACATACTTTGATTGTAGAATTTTTATAACTAGATAGATATTTTTTTAGAGGGAGGTAGCACTCCATTAACCTAGAAGTGTTCAATTTAACTTTTTTGTAGTTTTTCTTCTCGGGCTCTCCCTGTATCGGCTGGTATAGCGTTGCGATTGCCTAACTTCATGGCTCTTCGCGCTTATTTACTCCTTAATACACTCAGACCACGCCTGCTCCATAATCCTTTCATTAGCAAGAGTTCAAGAAGGTCAGATAAGTGCTGCCTGGTCACTAATTCGGTCATATCAGCTCCCTTGGTCGGAATGAAAGGTACCAGAAGTGGTTGACATGGATGCCAAAGTGATGTCATAATGACATCATGAAGACGTCAAAGTTTATAGATCTAATGTCTGCCGATATCAAGGCTCTTGGGAAGCTAGGTGGCCCAGAGCTTGAATCTGCAGTTTCGCGCTTGATTCCAACGCTGGCACCAGTGCTACGCACTCGTTTATTGGAGGCGTTGACTGAAATCGCTGGCGAATTAAAAGAGCAACTTCCCGGCGCCCACCTAGAGGCTCGGGTCCAGGGTGACGATATAGAGCTCGTCTATATCGAGGATGGCTCTGTCATTCGGGAGAACCCGGCCGATCTCAACGCTCGAATTACTTTGAGGCTTCCCGAGGATTTGAAGTCTCGAATTGAGAGCGCGGCGACGAAAGAGGGAATCTCACTGAACTCCTGGCTACTAAAGACAAGTGATCGCGGAAGTTTCTCTGTATCTATCGGTAAACGACAACTAAAAGGAAAGGGGAAGAGCTAATGAACTCCGACAAAACGCTTTACATTGCCAGGGAAGAGAGCTTTGAGATCGAGAGCCCTGAAGTCTTTGTTACAACTATGACAAGTACGGTGACGATCTCTGAATCACCTGATGGTAGGTGTCACGTGAAAATCCTTCCTAAATCAAAGAAAGCTTTGGAAGAGGCAGCGTTAGTTGAAATTAGTGCCGAGGTGGGAGAGCTCAATGTGCGCTTCAATAAAAAGGGACGCAAATTTTGGGGCATAAGCGATGATTGGTTATCAGATCTCTCAGCAGAAATATCGCTTCCCCGTACCTCTAAAGTCGAAATAAAAACTGTCTCCGGCGATATTGACGTTAGACAAACTCTAGCTAGTCTACGAGTTGGATCTGTATCGGGTGACGTTGTGATCAGTCAAAATCCAGCAACTTCATGTGTCGTTAAGACTGTTTCAGGTGATATCGCAACTCATACTTTCTCGGCCTGTGATTACAAGTTAAAGAGTATTAGTGGCGACATCAAGGTCCATATTGCTCCTGACTTAACAGTTGAAGTCGATGGAAACTCAGTCAGTGGTGAATTGAACTCTGAAATTTCACTTGATGGCGATAGTGACTCATCAGCAGGTAGCAACAAAGTAGTAACAATTACTACCTCCACAATTAGCGGCGATTTTAATCTAGTGAGAAATTAGAAAGGAGATGAGACGGATGGAACACGATGTGCACCATGGTTGTTTGCACAAAAAGAGTGCAAAGAATTCAGAGCCTGAGCTTCGCGAGGATTTAAGCCTAAATCTTCAATACTTATATGGTCTAGGACGCCTTTACTAATCAAGTATGAAGCTTGTATTGCGCAGATAAAAAGAATAAAAGCACCATCTATTGCGGTAATGGGTGTCTGATGAGGACAATACGTCAGTGCGAAAGTTGAGTCTGTCCCTCCTGGTGTTCGGGATCATTGTAGGACTCATTCCCATAGGAAATGCAGTACCCCCTAAAGCAGGAAGTAGCTGCTCAAAACTTGGAACCATTCAAAACTACAATGGTAAGAAATACACTTGTATTAAATCGGGGAAGAAATTAACGTGGAACAAGGGAGTATTAATCCCGACTCGAAAGCCTTCAATAAGCCCGATTGGAAATAACTCTGATCTAGATGTCGATGGCTATCCGAAGAATATTCCAGCGCCTGGACGAACTTGCCCTACTGAAGGTGAAAAA
>CANIBB010000044.1:0-7896 GCA_947465575.1 Actinomycetota bacterium
ATAGGGCCGGATACTCGATTTCAAATGTGACGGTTCAAATCATTGGAAACAGGCCGAAAATGCAATCGCGTCGCGCTGAAGCTATTGCCGCACTTTCACAAGCCCTTGGTGGCGCCGTAGTTTGGCTATCTGCTACAACAACTGATGGCATGGGCCTTACAGGTGAGGGCAAGGGGATTGCTGCAATCGCATCGGCCCTTGTTTTCAAGCGGTAGAATCGCACAATGCCCGCACTTCATTTATACGACACTGCAACGCGCCAGGTTGGAGAGTTCACCCCGATAAAGGCGGGTGAAGTTTCAATCTATGTGTGCGGAGCAACAGTTCAGGGCGCCCCACATATTGGACACATTCGCAGTGCAGTCAATTTTGATACTTTGCGCCGCTGGCTAATTAAAAGTGGATATGACGTCACCATGATTCGAAATGTGACAGATATCGACGACAAAATTTTACAAAAAGCAGCGCATGAGAAAACTCCATGGTGGGCGTTGGCCATGAGATATGAGCGAGAATTTACTGCAGCTTTTGATGCCGTTAACGTTCTTCCACCAACGTATGAGCCGCGAGCAACGGGCCACATCACGCAGATGATTGAACTCATGCAGATTCTGATAGATAACGGAACTGCTTACGCCCCTGGTAACGGTGACGTCTACCTAGAAGTTCGGGCATTGAAACGATATCTAACGCTTTCAGGTCAGCGCATTGATGACTTATTACCAGCCACAGATGTGGATGCTGCAACTTCACAAAAGAAAGATCCCCGCGATTTTGCTCTCTGGAAAGCCGCTAAACCGGGAGAGCCATCATGGCCAACTCCATGGGGAGCGGGTCGTCCTGGTTGGCACTTGGAGTGCTCTGCAATGGCGTTTGTTTATTTAGGTGAGAGCTTTGACATTCATGGAGGGGGATTGGATTTAATCTTTCCTCACCACGAAAATGAAATCGCTCAATCAGAGGCGGCTGGATATGGATTTGCTAAACGCTGGTTACACAATGCTTGGGTGACACAGTCTGGCGAAAAAATGGGAAAGTCTCTGGGTAACGCCCTTCTTGTTGAAGTGATTTTACAGCGCGTGCGCGGAATCGAACTTCGCTGGTATTTAGGCAGTGCGCATTATCGTTCGATGCTCGAGTACTCCGAATCGGCGCTAGATGAATCGGCAGTTGCTTTTCGCAGAGTTGAAAGCTTCTTAAAGCGCGCCACTGAAATTATTGGGGCAGAGCCCGCAGCGCTTGTAAGTAGCTCTTTTGCTCTGGCAATGAATGATGATTTAGCGGTTCCCGCAGGGCTTGCAACTGTTTGGGAAAACTTACGCTTGGGAAATCAAGCTATAACCGATGGCGACGTAGCTGCAATCTCTAAAAATGCCGGCGAAATCCGTGGCGCTTTACAGATTTTGGGTTGTGATCCTTTTGACGCACGCTTTGGAACACAAACATCCAGTGATGTGGCAGAGGCTATGGATGGTGTAATTAAATTGGCACTTGCAGAGCGTGCATCTGCACGTGATCGCAAGGATTTTGCCGCATCAGATGCCATCCGTGATGGACTGCTGGCTTTAGGAATTACAATTGAAGATACTGCACAAGGGCCACGTTGGTCGATTATGGAAAAGAGCTAACCATGGCCGGAAATTCATCCCGTAAAGGCGCAATCCGCGCATCAAAAAAGGGACCAGCCGGCGGCACTGGTGGCAAGAATAAAAAGCGTTTAACTGGAAAAGGCCCAACACCTAAGGCTGAAGACCGTCCCTATCACGCAGCTGCAAAGCGCAAAAAAGCCGTTGCAAAAAAGAGTTCGAGCAAAACTACGGTTCGCGGAGCCGGCAAAGTAACAACTGGCAGAAGTGATGGCAAAGAGATTAGAGCCCCGCGCGCACCACGCGGAGATCGCCCAAGAGGTGAAATAGTTGCAGGACGTAACGCCGTTCTAGAGGCGCTACGCGAGAGTGTTCCATCGACTGAACTATTAGTTGCACGCAGCATTGAGGTCGATGATCGAGTCGCCGAATCGTTAAAATTAGCTCTTCACTTAGGTTTACCGATTCGTGAGGCACACCGTGCAGAGGTTGAAGGTATTTCACCGAATAGCCAAGGAATTATTCTTGCAATTAAACCATTTCAATACTCAAGTTTTGAAGAGATCATGCAACGCGCAAAGTATCCAGCACTTGTGGTCGCACTCGATGGCGTGACCGATCCCCGCAATTTAGGTGCAATCATTCGAAGCGCGGCAGCATTTGGTGCAGCGGGTGTAATCATGACCGAACGTCGCGCAGCATCAATGACAGCATCGGCATGGAAATCTTCAGCCGGCGCAGCAGCGCGTTTACCAATTGCACAAGTGACAAATCTTGCACGCACTATTGATGCCGCTAAAAAAGAGGGTCTCTTTGTAGTTGGGCTAGATGGAGAGTCAGAGGAGTTAATTAGTTCGATGAAAATCGCCTCTGAGGCGATCATGATCGTAGTTGGTAGTGAAGGTAAGGGACTCGCCCGCTTAACCCGTGAAAAATGCGACCTTGTAATCTCGATTCCAATCAGTGCAACTACAGAATCACTAAATGCCAGCGTTGCGACCGCAATCGCCCTCTTCTTTGTAGATCAGGCACGTCGTAAGGGCTAATTGAATTGATTTATCAGCGTTTTATCGCACTTGGAGACTCTTATACCGAGGGTATGTGTGATGAGAAAAAGTATGGTCAGTACCGTGGCTGGGCCGATCGCACTGCAGATGTTATGGCTAAGTATCATCCAGATTTTTCATATGCAAATTTAGCTATACGTGGAAAGTTGGTGCGCCAAGTCCTTGATGAGCAGATCGAAGCCGCACTTGTTCAAGTAACTGGCCCGCAAACACTTTTATCTTTTCACGCTGGCGCAAACGATGTTATACGTCCGGGCTACAAGGCCGAGCTCGTACTGCCGCTCTATGCCGATGCAGTGCGACGTCTGGCCGCCTCGGGTGCGACGATTATGTTGTTTACCGTTTTGGAAAGAACTGGCAATACTGGACGCTCTGCAAAGATGTGGGAGCAACGCTTTAGCGAATTTAATCACAATGTGCGCACAGTCGGGTTTGAAGTTGGTGCCATCATCGCCGATGCTAATGAAGAAATTGCATTTAGCGATCGGAGATTCCTAGCCTTTGATCGACTCCATTTAAATGCAATGGGCCATGATCGAGTTTCACAGGCGGTCCTTGAACTTATCGAACTCCCATTTGACGCACGTTGGCGAGATCCACTTCCACCTGCGAAGGAGAAGTCGAAGGTGATGCGCGCAATCGTGACATCACTGTGGTTTATTACCTTTGCACTTCCTTGGATGTGGCGACGTGCACGTGGCAAGTCGTCGGGGGATGGACGTAGCTGTAAATACCCAATAGCAATCCGCTGGCCACTGTCTCACTTAGATTAATTGGATTAATTAGGGATTGATGTAACGATCCACTCCCACGTATGAACTCCCGTTTTAACAATGTACTTATCGAGTGTGTCAGGACCACAGGAAGCCGTTCCGAGACCACGGTGAGCGGCATCGATATGAACAACGGTGTTTCCACTGGCGATTACCTCTACATCATGTGTGGCATCGGCTAAATCAACAGCGCGGTTAGGCGTCACAGACACTTGTAAAGGCTTGGATAATTGAATCCGAACTCCATGTCCGAGTGCATTTGTAAGTTCAAACCAACGCACGTTGTTGTGTCCACCATTTTCCTGTGGACGCACATATGGAATGTATTGGCCGGCAACGCTGGAGATGTAACGACCAATGCGAGCAATCTTTCTATCAGGATAAGACTCGTGTGGGCCAGATCCAAACCATGTTAGATCTGAAAGCGAACCATCTAACTCGAAGTTAGTGCCAACACGGGCCACATCATCTAAGGCTTTAGGTAAAACAATGCTCTCTTTAACTCTAAAACCATCAGCGACTGGCGTTATTACTTGGGTGTGCTTAATTGTAAATCCAGTACTTGTTCGCCATGTATTTGTGATTTTTGCATTTGAACCCGTCTGCGAAACTACACAGTCAGTACGTTCAATTTCGCGCAGACCCCAACGGCTCCATTTTGTTGCGATATGCCCAATGCGATCATTATCAGTTGGTGCGCGCCAGAGAGATATAACGGGTGCGGCAACTCCGTACGGCATAATAATCTGACCCTGCTCATTGACTACGTTATTAAATAGCTCCGAGTGTTTCGCAGCCTTGACTGCCACAGCACGAGAAGGAAGTGGAAGTTGATTCCAGCCGACTTCGCTCATGGATGGAGACCAGGCCGTACTTGCACTTCGAACTAGAGTGAAGTTAATAAAGCGATCACCTAAACCATCTGGTTTAGTTAGAAATGCAGATTTGACTTTAAAGGTGATGGTTTTGCGTGGACCGACTTTTGGCAACTTCACTCGGCCACTATCGGAAATGACACCATCGCGTGTAATTGACCAATTGATTTCGTACTCGCTCAAGTCTTTGAAGAAGTGTTTATTGAAGATTCTAAAGTTTCCACTAGATGCTTTAGTTGCACTTATAATTGCTGGTGCCGCGATTGCCTTAAACTCATGCATGGCAGGCTTTGCGGTGCGATCTGGAAATACCATTCCATCGCAGCAAAAGTTTCCATCATGCTTTTTCTCGCCGTAATCTCCGCCGTATGCATTACGGGTAGTGCCATTGGGCAAAGTTTGTACCGGTCCGTGATCCCAAAACTCCCAGATAAATCCACCTTGCAAGCCGGGAGTTGATTCAATAACTTCCCAGTACTCAGCCAAGGTTCCATTTGAATTTCCCATGGCATGCGAGTACTCGCACATAATTAATGGGCGGTCGGCTTTACTGGAAGTGGCATACTCTTTAATTGCACTAATTGCAGGATACATCGGTGCAATTACGTCGGTCAGCGAATGACTGCCCATCCAGTTTCCACGGATTCCGCCCTCATAATGCAGTGGGCGAGTGGGATCAAAGGCGCGTGCATAGGCAGCAGCTGCTTCATGATTGGTACCAGCACCTGATTCATTTCCGAGAGACCACATCACGGCCGCTGGATGATGGATATCGCGTTGAATCATGCGACCAACGCGATCGACGAAGGCAGTTAAATACTTTGGATCATTACAGATTGAGGATATGAATGCATGCGACTCAATATTGGCTTCACCAATTACATAGAAACCCAACTCATCGCATAAA
The DNA here is from genome assembly GCA_947465575.1 of Actinomycetota bacterium. Classification (GTDB taxonomy): domain Bacteria; phylum Actinomycetota; class Actinomycetes; order Nanopelagicales; family Nanopelagicaceae; genus Planktophila. The sequence continues at coordinate 5,209 of CANIBB010000044.1, forward strand.
TCAAGAAAGGCGGCATCGTTTGGATAATGCGAGGTCCGCACAGCATTGAAGTTCCAGCGCTTGAGCTCAAGTAAATCTTCGCGCATGTCATCACGAGTTAATGCACGTCCGGTATATCGATTGAAGTCGTGACGGTTGACTCCGTAGAAAATAACCGGCTTGCCGTTGATTAGTAAATCGCAACCAACTACTTTGACCGATCTAAAACCGATTCGCTGGGATGAAACCTCTATAACCTGCCCTGATGGATCGCAAAGTTCGATATTTAACGTATATAACTGGGGATTTTCAGCAGACCAAGGCTTGATACGCGGCAGAGTTGTTTTAAACTCAATAGCACCAGCTGGGTGAGGCTCAGCCTTTTCAATAAAAGCCCGAGTTTTTTCAGGCATATTACCGGCCCAGAATTTTCCATGGAAATATGCGCTGCTGGCATTTCGTAACTCTTCGTTGTATTCAGTCCAGATGGGAGCAGTAAACGCATGAATAGTTTGCGACATCCGTGCCGATTTAACTTTAGGAAGCTCTTCGATGTGTGCCGATAATGTATAGCCATCGGTAGGTGCGTTATCAACTGATGAAATTTGAGCACGAATATCTAACGTTCCAGTAGTGCAGTCTTTTTCAAGCCCGGCAGTTGTATAGAAACGCTCGATAAAAACCTTGTGCGTGGCAAATAGTTTTACGGAACGAGTAATACCACCATGCCACCATTGGTCTTGATCTTCAATAAAAGTTGCATCTGACCATTTAGTAACATCGATTCGAATGATATTCGATCCGCGACGAAGAAATTTAGTAATGTCGAACTCAGCGGAAAGCCTTGAATCTTTGGTTAGACCGACTTCAACTCCATTAATAAAGATAAGCGCCACTGATTCATATCCGCCTAGGTGTAAGACAATTCGTTTGTCCTTCCAACTCTCTGGAAGATCGAAATCACGCTCATAAATACCGTGTGGGTTTTGGGCCGGGACAAAAGGTGGTTGCTCCTCAAAGGGCATCTGAACATTTGTATAAATCGGCTTATCGAAAAAAACCTCACTTTCAGGTTGCATCGTCCAAAGCCCCGGAACGGGTATTGATGCCCATTTCTTGCCAAGACGATCTTTCGGACTATGGAGCAGCTGAAAGCGCCAGATGCCATCGAGTGAGATCTTCTCAATATGCTCAATATTGAGCATTGGTAATCGATTAACTGAAGTGGTCTCAGGACTCATCCAGTAGTTCGTAATCATGGGCTTTAGTCTGCCAGCCTAGGCACAATTTCGACGAATGGAAGTTGGTTTTTGAATTTAGGGAACTCACTGCCATAATTGCGGCTGGTCGCAAGACCGGTACGTGTTCGCACGTAGGCCTCTCTAGCTCAGTGGTAGAGCAGCGCACTTGTAATGCGCAGGTCGTCAGTTCAATCCTGACGGGGGGCTCGTAAGTTTTAAGCAAAGGGGTGGTTTATGCCGCACTTCCCGGATGAAGAGTTTGCTGATGCCCTCGCTGCCAATGATGAATACATCAAGAGTTTTAAATACTCCGAACTAACGGGTGTAGCTCAAAAGGGTTTAGCGATTGTTACGTGCATGGATTCGCGCATAAATCCGCTCTCGGTAGTTGGAATGCGATCAGGAGATGCAAAAATTCTACGCAACGCTGGGGCGAGAGTGACTGAGGATGTTTTACGTACTTTGGTCTTAGCAACGTATTTGCTCGGTGTTAAGCGTATTTTGATAATGCCTCACACGAACTGTCGAATGGCGATGGGTGAAGAAGCCGATATCCATGCATTGATTCAAAAGGAACACGGCGTAGATACACGGAGTCTTGAGTTTCGCACGGTCTCTGATCAAACTAAGGCTTTAATTACCGATGTGAATCGCGTTCGCTCTTATCCATTATTAAATGAAGGTGTTGTAGTTGGCGGTGCGATTTATGATGTCACGAATGGAAAAATTACTCCGGTTGATTGTTAGTCCGCCGCACGGGTGAACGAGTATTTGGATAACTTAAATCCTCCAAGAACTGCACAATCACAGCGTTCATTAATCCAGGTTTTTCTTTGACAACTATGTGCGATGTACCAGGAATAACCGCTAGCTGCCCAAGTGGCAGTGCTTCAAAAAGGGCGATTGTATGTGAATGATTAATGACATCGTCATCACCTACTAGTACGAGCACAGGGCATTGAATCGTGGATATATCCTCAAGCGTAAGCGTGGGCTCGCTCTCCCAAATTGCATGCATCCGAATAGTTTTTTCTAGCAATGTATGTGGTGCATCCGGTGAAATTAAGTTGTACTCGGCTTGATCATCTTCGGAAATTTCAGGGTCATCAAATGCCTGCATTACCCCGCTAAAGTGATAATTCGCTCCGATTGCAACGATAGATTTAACAAGATCAGGACGCGCAATCGCCACCTTTAATGCAATATTTCCGCCGTCACTCCAGCCAATTAAATGTGCAGGCTCTTTCACGATATCTTCTAAATATGCAATCGCTTCAAGAGTTTGAAAGTCAAAGTGCAGGCTACCTGATTGATCCCCGGTGAAGCCATGAGCAGTGCGGTCGTAGGCAAAGACATGAAACTGATCTTCAAGTGGCGGAACCATGATGTAGTCCCAACTCGAAGTTTTACTCAAGCCGCCATGAAGTAAAACCACAGCTTCTCCATCGTTTTCCCACTCATAACTATA
>CANIBB010000045.1:0-7772 GCA_947465575.1 Actinomycetota bacterium
ATAGAGTTTGAGCGCCTTAGGAGTGCTGCCTCCACTCTGATCAAGGGCTGCGATGAATCCTTTTCCCTGTCGCATTATCTCCATTTGATTCATAACTTAATCCTCCTCCCTTTCAAGAGAATTTCAATTAAGCGGGAGACTTATCCGAGGCGAAACTGAACGCAAGATCAAAAGAATCTTCAGGAATTTCAAGCATCAGAGATATCACTTCGCGTGTCATTGGCTCTATCTCATCAATATTTTGAGCTTGTGTGAAGATATTTTCGTGGGAGGGAACTTGAATGAACCATAATGCGCCATCCTTGATTACATTGACTTTGTACTGCGTCTTAATCATGGTGCCACCACCTCTCTCCAAATACTGGCTCACATTCTTTCATAATCTGCATGGCGAGTAAATCACCTATCTCCTTATGGCGCGGTATCGGAATATTTAGGTTGCTGAGAGTCACTATTGAATGCCTGCCACCCTCACGCAGAGTCACATTACTAATACCTTTAAGCGAGGCTTCACGATAAATTAATTTAAGGAGTTCGCGTCTCTTCACGTCGAGAATTACATTGGATTACCTCTACACAAACCCTGACTACATATTTTCCTGTTGATACTCATCTGCTGAAATCCGGAGGATTATGGTTTTGGGTATTTAAAGCCAACAATTTGTGCGCCTATCGGCGCCTCGCGCATTAATTGTAGCTCCGGGCACAAGCCAATTTCCAATGGTTTGCTCCCCATAAGATTGGGTTATCACTCATAACTCTTTTCGTGCAATAGTTACCCATGACACAAAACCAACGCTCAGGGAAAAAATGGAGTGCGCGCGATGCTAAACGTTGCATCCTCGTTCCAACTGATTTAGACCATAAATATTCTCGTGGTGTCTTAGGCGTAATAACCGGCTCTGCTCAATATCCGGGTGCTGCAGTCTTATCAACGGCCGCTGCTGCTGCTACGGGTGTTGGAATGATCCGCTTTCATAGCTCATCCGGTTTAGCCCATTTAGTTCTTCACACAACGCCATCTGCGGTTGTGCAGCCTGGAAAAGTTGCAGCGTGGTTAATTGGATCTGGAATCCCTGCAAAGAAATACTCTGATATTTCAACGTGGCTGCGTCATCGTTGGTTCAAGTTAGCAAGTCTTCAGTCGGTTCCGACGGTCTTAGATGCAGGCGCACTCTACTTAACAGGCTCACTCGAACAGCCAACACTCATTACTCCCCATAGCGGAGAACTCTCGGCATTGCTGACCTCTCGCGGAGTACCGGTATCGGTCGAGGCAATTGAGGCAGACCCGAAGAAATGGGTCCAAGGTGCTGCAAAGACTCTAGGTGTCACTGTTTTATTAAAGGGCTCGATTACATTTGTTGCTAACGATGAACTTGTGATTGAACTTCCTGTTGCGACACCGTGGCTTGCAACTGCCGGCTCAGGAGATGTTCTTGCTGGAATCATTGGCGCTTTAGTTGCGACAAATACAGTTGAAATATTGAATGATAAAAATCGTTTGGCAGAGGTTGCAGCAACTGGTGCATACATACATGCACATGCAGCTAAGAATGCCTCTAGGGGTGGCCCTATATCGGCAGAGATGATTATAAAAGAGATCTCCGGAGCCATCTCTCAATTACTAAAATAACTTCTTTTATTGAAAGTAAATAATCTCTTTCTTGTTACCCTGTTTAAATGAATGAACGCGTTCTAGTAGTTGTCGATGATGGATTCGAACTTTCAACTTTAGTGCCGGCGCTTAGATTGCATGAGATGGATATCATCGGTGAGGCGCGAAGTGAAAGCATGGCATTGAACTTGTTACATAGGTTGCAGCCAGATGTTGTGCTCCTTGACATGCATATCGCAGGAATCTCTGCAATTAAGATCGCGGTAAATCTGCGGAAATCGAATCCAATTGTCGGCTTAGTCATTTTGGAGAGCTGCTCAGATGTCAGACTTCTTGGTGATCGTCATATAGATATCCCAGTAGGAACTAAGTTGATTCTTAAAAAATCTGCAACAGATATCTTAGTGTTGTGTGCAGCAATCTCCGAAGCTAGAGATTCAGCGATGGCAGGCCAAGAAGTCTCCTGGATTAATGGCAGTGTATCTATGCGAGAAAAATCAATGCAGAGCTTGCTTGCCCATTTAACTGATGCACAGGTTCAGACACTGCGTTTGGTCGCCGATGGATTTACAAATGCTCAAATCGGTCGCGTCAGATATACGAGTGAAAAAGCTGTCGAGCAGATCATCTCCCGCACGGCACAGATATTAGAGATCTACCCTGATCGCAATCGAAATATGCGAGTCCAATTGGTTAATGAGTATTACAAGTGGCTAGGCGCGCCTCACAACTAAAGCTCCAAGCAAGAAGTAAACATGGGTAAAGTTGGCCCTTATGGAGCTGCGCGAGATTCGAGATCATTGGAACGAGGTTCTCGATGCCTTACTTGCCATCGATCGAATCGCATGGCTTGCCTTCTTTGATGCACGGTTAGCCGATTTCGATGGCAGAGTTCTAACTCTTGATTTTTCAGATAGTCGAAAGCTGGGCTCGGCCCATGAATACTCAGAATCGCGCATTAAACAGCATGCCTTGTTGGTATCGACGATAAGAGAACAGTTAAAAATCGATGTTGAGATCAACGAAAAATGAAGCTTCGAATTCTCGCCGCCGTCCTGACCTTTTCAATGATAGGCATTGCATTACCCAGTGCCGTGGCTGTAAATTCGAAGTTATCCCTCTCGGTTATACAAACTCCATCAACTTCCGAAACGCTCGTGACTTTCTATGGAATACTCAAGCCGGCTAAATCTGGAATCGCGGTAAAAATCCAGATAAAAACTGCTGGATCCTGGAAGACAACGAGATTTGCGACTAAGACAGCCAAGGCCGGAACATGGAAAATTACCGCTTTAGCGACAGCTATGGACTCTAAAGTTACTTACCGAGCAAGCGCCCTTTCCGTGGGTAAAAAAATATATTCAAACACGAAATCAATAACTATTAAGCAGCTCCCTGAAATCTCTGAGGCCGATCCTGCGCTGGTTATCGGAGAGTTCGGACCGGGAGGCCGCATTCACGGCGCGGATATCAGCCGTTGGCAGCATCCAAATGATAAGACAATAGACTTCGTAAAAATGTACGATGCCGGCATTCGATTTGTCATGATCAAAGCTTCAGATACACGCGATGATGCCGATGCACTTTCATTAAAATATTTAGTAATGGATCACAGCGCCGCTCAAGCGGCTGGAATTTATACAGGCTTCTATCACTACACAATTTTGCCTGATGTCAGCGATGATGAGGAAGTCATTCGGGATGCAACTGCGCAGGCACAAAAAGCTGTATGGCGTCTTGCATCCATCGGCGGATATACCGAGCGGGACCTGCCTTATGCCTTAGATCTTGAGAATAAGTGCGTCCGTCTTTCAACGACGGGTGCCTGTCAAAAATATGCAACGCGTGCTCAAGTAACGCTGTGGGCGACGGTATTTCTCAGGATCCTAAAAGAGAAGACTGGTAAAACTCCGTTCATGTACTCGTACTCAAATTTCCTGGAAAGCTCCATGAACCGAAACGCTGAATTAGCTCAGTATCCACTCTGGTTAGCACAATATGCCATCGATCCATTTGATCCTTTAAATCAACCCGGATTAAAAACGAGTGGTTGTTATGTGCACTCCTGGACCGGGGCAAACTGTGATTCGCAGTGGACGATGTGGCAGTACACCTCATGTGGAATTGCACCTAAATACGGCGTGCCCGGCGCTCGATTAGATCTGAATCTATTTAGGGGCAGCGCAACTGCATTTGTAGAATTAGTTCAGGGCAGTTGGGCTCCAACCATCGTTGACCTCATGCCAAATAACGAACCCACAGTGCTAACGGTGCTCAAACAGTCGGCGTCAACAACAAATAAATACGTCAATTTCAGCGTGACAGTAGTACGCCCAGATCTCTCCCCCGTCGTAACGGGAAGTGTGAAGTTAGTATTTGATTCAGTAACTGTGCCAAGTATCAAGCCAACACAAACTGTATTACGTGCAACAAGTGGAGCTTGGACTTTAGCCGTTAAAGGCGTGCCAGCTGGTACCTATAGTGGAAAGATTCTATTTACTGATGTTTCTCAAACACATGCTCAAAGTTGGCAACCAGTGGCATTTACAGTCACTCAAGGAGCAACTCCATCTCCTACGCCATCACCAGCCCCGACAATCAAACCCACACCGAAGCCATCGGTAGATGGTTGCGCAAATCAGATTAAGAATTAACTTTTTCGGAGTCAATCAGGAGTTCATTGAGCGCAGCTAATTCGCGCTCAACTAATGATTCATAAGCGGCCACGGAGGCCTTGCGCTCCTTTGTTGACCAACCTAACACCGGCGCGATTATTTCAGCGATCGACTCTGTTAACGCAACCCCATAATTGTGCGCTTCGAATGCAATGCGTGTACGGCGCGAAATTACATCATCTACCGAGCGGGCGCCCTCGTGGCTTGCCGCATAATGAATCTCGGCCTTGATGTATGGCAGATCGCCAGCGAGTTTCTTAGAGAGCGAAGGCATTTCTTCAACTAACTCCAAGATTTCGCTAATCATCGAGCCGTAGCGGTTGAGTAAATGCGTAATTGTCTCAACACTTAGGCCACTATCTGCGGCTAAGCGATCTACCTGTTGCACTAATGCGAAGTAGCCATCGGCGCCAACGAGAGGTAGCTTGTCAGTAACAGACTCTGGGGTAAGTTTACGAAGCTCATTAACTGCAAGGTCGATTACATCTCTGCCCATGATTCGATACGTCGTATATTTTCCGCCAGCGATACTGACAAAACCCGGAGCTGGGCGATCAACTGTGTGTTCTCGTGAGAGTTTGGTGGTCAATGAATTCTTATTATTTGATACGAGCGGACGAAGGCCGGCATAGACACCGATGATTTCATCTATATTTATCTGAGGCGTTAAGACTCGATTTGCCTGATCCACTATGTATTGAACATCTTCGCGGCTTGCAAATGGTTCGGCGCGATCTCCGGTGTATGGCGTATCAGTAGTTCCCACAATCCATTTATCTGCCCAAGGAATGATGAAGAGTACTGAGACTGGAGTTTTAAGAATAATTCCAGCATCGGATTTAATCGCTGAACCTGGAAGAACAATGTGTACACCTTTTGACATTGTTACGTCATAGCCTGCTTTGAGATCAAACTTTGCATGAAGCTCATCGCTCCAAACTCCTGCACACATGACGGTAACCGCTGCTTTTATGGAAATAGTTTTTCCGCTCACTAAATCTTTTGCAACAACACCCGTTACGGATTTGCCTTCTCGAATGAGTGATTCGGCGCTTACTCTGGTGGCGATAACTGCCCCGTGACGTGCCGCTGTTCGTGCAACGCTGAGGGTATGGCGTGCATCATCGACTTGTGCATCAAAGTATTTAATTGCGCCAAGAATAATGTCAGGGCGAAGGGAGGGCGCTATTTCATTAATCTGTTTTTGGCTTAAGTGTTTATGCCAAGGGAGCGCGCGCTGAAAGCCACGAAGTGCGTCATAGAGGGCAAGACCTGCACCAACATAGGTACGCTCTTTAAACTTCTCTGTAAGTGGAAATAGAAAACCGACTGGCTTGACTAAATGTGGACAGAGTGTTGAGACTAAAAGTTCGCGCTCGTGTAAGGCCTCTCGAACTAATTTAAAATCATATTGTTCTAGATAGCGCAGGCCGCCATGTATCAACTTGCTCGATCGACTCGAAGTTCCTGCAGCGATATCTTGTGATTCAATCAGCGCAACCTTTAGACCTCGGGTTGCTGCATCAAGGGCGGCACCGACTCCGTTCACTCCCCCACCGATGACTAGAACATCGAAGTTTTCGCTGCCAAGGCTGGTCAGAGCGCTTTCGCGTTGGTTGGGGTTTAATTGCGATAAAAACATATGCGTTGCATCTCCATTACGGCCTTTGTAGAGTTAAGCCTAACCCAGGAGAGACGAGTTTGCTTCACGTGAGATACATCGGCAGTTTGGATCAGGGTACGAGTAGTACTCGCTTTATGATCTTTGACCACGCAGGAAGAGTCGTAGGTCAGCACCAAATTGAGCATCGACAGATACTTCCACACCCCGGTTGGGTCGAGCACGATGCCAATGAGATTTGGGAGCGAACTCAGGAAGTTATAACGGCCGCCCTCAAGCAGGCCGATATTTTAGGCTCGGATTTAGCAGCAGTTGGTATCACAAATCAGCGTGAAACAACGGTGGTGTGGGATGTTAAAACTGGCCAACCTTTGTCTAACGCCATTGTCTGGCAAGACACACGAACAAGTGAGTTTTTAGCCTCTTTATCAGATAGCCAAAAGAAGACCATTAACTTTAAAACTGGATTAACGATTGCGCCGTATTTTTCAGGTAGCAAGATGAACTGGCTACTTAAGAATGTGGCTGCCGCCAGTGGGGCAAATGCGCGCTTCGGAACTATAGATTCATGGCTTTTATGGAACTTAACTGGCGGCGTTCGCGGTGGGATACATGCAACCGATGTAACAAATGCAAGTCGGACGTTGTTGATGAATCTTGAAACTTTAGATTGGGATGAGGAGCTACTCTCAATATTTTCTATCTCTCGAGGATCTCTGCCCATAATTAAGTCTTCCTCAGAGGAATACGGGTTTACCGATCCACATGGCCCTTTCGGTAGTGCAATTCCAATCGCAGGAATACTTGGAGACCAGCAAGCGGCCATGGTTGGTCAAGTTTGTTTTAATCGTGGGGAATCTAAAGTTACATACGGAACGGGTAATTTCGCTCTCCTTAATACCGGCACAGAGATTGTCAGATCAAAGAATGGATTACTCACAACGGTCTGTTTCAAGTTTGGTACCGAACCTGCTCGATATGCGCTAGAAGGTTCGGTTGCCGTAACTGGATCGGCAATTCAGTGGCTTCGAGACCAGCTTGGAATTATTACTCATGCTGCGGAGGTCGAGAACTTAGCATCTTCGGTTAGCGATACGGCCGGTGTTTACTTTGTCCCAGCATTTTCCGGTCTCTTTGCGCCATATTGGCGCAGTGATGCACGCGGTGCCATCGTCGGTCTAACCCGAGCTGCAACAAAGGCCCACCTTGCACGGGCTGCCCTTGAGGCGATTTGTTATCAAACTCGCGATGTTATGGATGCAATGGTCGCCGATAGTGGAGTACCAATGAAAGAGATGCGCGTTGATGGAGGCATCACTGCAAACTCTCTGTGCATGCAGATGCAGGCAGACATCATGGGCATTGATATTTCAAAACCTTTGATCGCTGAAACTACGGCGCTGGGCGCGGCCTATGCAGCGGGCTTGGCCGTTGGTTTTTGGTCATCACCTGAAGAACTTCGAGAGCAATGGTTGGAATCTCGTCGCTGGTCACCAACTAGTACTCGTGATCGCCGTGAAAGAGGATACGCCCAGTGGAAAAAAGCCGTTGAGAGAACGCTTAACTGGCTCGATTAAATCTTTGTAATCTCAATAAGAATTGCATTAGCTGGTGCAAGAATTGGTGCAGCAAGACCACTATGAGCTAAGGCCGACCCTGAGATTTTTACACCCTCCATCCATGCTGGCGGTGAAATCAACATAAAGCGAGGTTTACCAGCTGGATAAACCACTTTAACGGAATAAGTTGCCTTCGCATCTAAGTCAGGAAATTTTAGCTCAGCTGGATGAATTGCAACTGTTGGGGTTAACTGAACGTAAGCGAAGATTGCTCGTGATTTATCATGGGCGGTGACTCC
>CANIBB010000046.1:0-7280 GCA_947465575.1 Actinomycetota bacterium
AAAAACGCACACCTGTTTACAAAGTGGGTTCCAAAGCCAGGGCCGGTCACGCGTGATCAAGTAAGAGCGGCAGTCCAAGAGAGATGCACACGTTTACAAAGTGAAAAAGTAGAGCTACTTCAATATCATGCATGGAATTTCTCTAACCCATTCTGGTTAGACGCTCTTATGTATTTACAAGAGTTGCAAGAAGAGGGTCTGATTGGAGCAATAGGTGTCACTAACTTCGACACTGCGCATTTAAGAATCGCCAAATCAACGGGAGTTAACATCGTTTCAAATCAAATTTCCTACTCCCTTGTTGATCAGCGCGGTGGCGGCGAGATGGCTGATTACTGTGATGCCAACGGCGTTAAGATTCTTGCTTATGGCACATTATGTGGTGGTTTTATTTCTCAAAAATGGTTAGGAAAAACCGATCCAACTGGTGAGGCTCTGCCTAACTGGTCTCTCATGAAGTACAAGCGATTCATTGATGTAGCCGGTGGCTGGGACAAGTTCCAACATCTGCTTGCAACTCTTGATGAAGTTGGAAAAGAGGTTGACCGTTCTATTTCAACGGTAGCCAGCAAGTACCAGCTGGCCCAAAAGGCAGTTGGGGCAGTCATTATTGGTGCGCGCCTTGGCGAAAACGCCCATATCGCTGACGCTGTTTCACTCTTCACTTTCGATCTCTCTACAGCGCAATCCTCAAAAATTGCGTCGGCTCTCGCTCTTTTGGAAGTAATCCCTGGGGACTGCGGAGATGAATATCGCAAACCTCCTTATCTAACTGCTTCAGGGGATTTAAGCCATCATCTCGAAGATTTTCCACCGGTTTACGAAGTTACTCAATCAGGTGGAAAGTCAATGATCGATTCAGGAACTACATGGGAAAACTTGGCTGGATATAGTCGAGCAGTTCGAATCGGTGATCGCGTACTTGTTTCAGGAACTACAGCAACACATGGATCAATCTCTGTGGGAGTAAATGATCCTGTTGCACAAACTCATTTTGTAATCGATAAAATTGAGGCATCTCTTGAATCATTAGGGGCAAAACTAACCGATGTGGTTCGATCACGAATCTTTGTCAGCGACTTAAAGAACTGGGAACCAATAGCTCGAGTCCATGGAATCCGCTTCGCCGATATTCGCCCAGCAAATACAATGTTCAAAGCCGAGCTTATCGGCAGCGATTACTTAGTTGAGATAGAAGTTGAAGCGGTTATTCAATGAAGAAACGTGAACTTGTTGCTGGATATGAAATCTCACCTGTAATAAAGGGTGGTTGGCAGTTGAGTTCTGGTCACTCATTAAACATTGAGATTCAAGAACAAGCGGCAATTTCAGACATGATTTCTTTTATTAAAGCTGGAATAACTACCTTTGATTTTGGTGATATCTATACAGGAGTTGAAGAGTTAGTTGGAAAAACTCTAGTTGAGTTGAGCAAAGAGATTGGGATTAACGCCCGCTCGAGCGTTCAGCTTCACACCAAGTATGTTCCGAATGAGACATTCTTAAAGGATTTCGATAGCTCCGATGCAATAAACATTGTAAATCGCTCTTTGGCACGCCTGGGTGTTGATCAGGTCGATCTGGTTCAACTTCACTGGTGGAGATATGAAGATCGTCACTACCTGGCTGCAATGGAAGCTCTCTTCGGGCTCAAGGAGCTTGGCAAGATTAGAAATGTGGGAATCACCAATTTTGATTTAGCTCGTCTTGAAGAGATGGTTAACGCTGGATTAAAACCAGCGAGCCATCAAATCCAATACTCGATGTTAGATCGCAGAGCAGAGCAAGGTATGGGCCAGTTCTGTAAGGAAAATGAGATTGGAATACTCTGTTACGGCACAGTCGCCGGAGGGTTCTTTTCAGAGAAGTTCTTAGGCGCAGCAGAGCCGACTCAGGTAGAAACGCGATCAAATGTTAAATATCAAATAATTATCGAAGAGTTCGGCGGATGGGAGCTCTTCCAAAGACTTTTGCGTGTGTGTAAAAATATTGCCGATAGCCACGAGACAGATATTGGAACCATTGCATCAGCATGGGTACTGGCTCGCCCAGCCGTGAAAGGCGTGATAGTTGGCGCTCGAAATATCTCGCACATTGATTCAAACGTGAAAATACCTCAGATTATTTTCACAAGCCAAGAGCTTGAAGCGATAGATGAGATTTTGTCCGAATCAAAGGGGCCGACCGGACCTGTCTACGATTTAGAGAGGTATTCGGAAAAACATCGCAAAATCATGCACACAAATAATAACTAAGTTAAATCACCTGAACTAAGTTTGACTTTTCTAGTTCGCTCAATGCGCATTACTACTCTCTCATCTGGATCAGGGCATGCTACAAAAGAGTCGGTCTCTAGCCAGTCGCTGGCAGGCATTTGACGTTGTTTGGCAGGTAGCAATGGCATGGCGGCCTGTATGGCGTAGATGCAGAAATGTTTGCCTTCTGGGATTCGAAGTTCGGCGCTATTAGTTACTTCGAAGTAATCTCCTACGCTTAACCCACAGACGGATCTGCCCTCAATTCGATCTACAACAATCCGTAAATCAAAAAGCTCCATGTCGCTTTCGCTGGCTGTATCCACGCTAAATATCGTAAGGCACGTACAGACAAATCATGTGATTTTAGGTATCTTTGGCCGGGTTAATTTTATTGGGCCTTAAAATCCTTAGAAGAGTGAGGTTGATGCGTGGCTGAGTTTGTTCAATTGCTCTTTAACGGTTTGGTCGAGGGCTCTATCTTTGGAATTGCGGCATTAGGCATCTCTCTCGTTTACTCCGTTTTGCGTTTGGTAAATTTCGCAGCTGGCGATTTCCTAACTTTGGGTGCATTCACAACTGTCTTTTTGGCAGTTGACAGGCACCTGCCATTTATTGTTGCCGTAATACTTTCTATGATTATCGGAGTCGTCGTATCTTTGATTCTCGAATTCTTTCTCTGGCGCAAACTGCGCAAAAGTGGTGCTGGAATGCTTGCCTTATTTCTTGTGGCAACAGGGATCGCCTTCGTTCTTCGTCAGGCAATCGCGCTTACCTTTGGCAGTAACAGCCGAAAATTTGAAATCGACCAGATAAAAACCTTTGAGTTCCTAGGAGCTCAAATTGCTCAAGCTCAGTTAATAGTCTTGTGTTCGGCCTCTGTTGCAATTACAGCCATTGCACTATTTATTAAGAAGTCGACCACTGGAAAGAATATGCGCGCTTATGCTGACAATCCTTCTCTAGCGGCCGTATCAGGAATTAACGTTGATCGAGTGATTATTGCTACATGGACTATAAGCGGTGCTTTCGGTGCGCTTGCGGGTGTCTTCCAAGGAACGGTTCAAGGCCAATTCACAAATGGAATGGGCCTTGATCTACTACTTTCGATTTTAGCTGCAGTTGTCCTTGGAACTATTGGAGATGCCTACGGGGCGCTGATTGGCGGTTTTGTTCTGGGTGTTGTCATGGAGCTCTCTACGTGGGATGCGCTCTTGGGAGGCATCCCATCGACTTATAAACCTGTTGTCGCCTTTGCCGTTCTTGTGATTGTTTTGCTGTTTAAGCCAGAGGGAATTTTCGGAGTGAAGGCGAGAAAAATCTAATGACTGCACTAATGCAACCAGGCTTCTGGATCTTCATTCTTACCATGTCCGGCATTTATGGAATTTTTGCTTTAGGCCTACAAGTGCAGTACGGCGTTGGCGGCATACTGAATTTTGGTCACGTTGGAATGATGGCTCTGTCCTCGTACACAATGGCGATTTTGGTTATCTCGCATGGAATTAATTTCTGGATTGCTGCAGCAACAGGTGTAGGCGTCGCCGCCCTTGGGGGTGCCTTTTTGGGCTTAACAACCCTTCGGCTTAGGGGCGACTATTTTTCGATTGTTAGTATCGCTTTCTCAGAAATCGTCCGCTATGTCATATACAACTCTGACGGCTTAACCGGCGGAGTACAAGGCTCTTTAGCTATTCCCGTTATTGGAGATAACTACCCGTCATATACCGACACATGGGACTCCATCATGAATCGCGCACGCGAGATTTTAACTCCAATATTTGGTGAAATAGCTGACCGTGAATTTGTAATGGCGATAATTGTTTGGATAACCCTTGGCATTCTTTTATTTCTCATCTCCCGTATCGAACGAACTTCTTGGGCACGCGTTCTCCGGGCAACGCGAGAAGATGATGAAGTCCCTGCAGCCCTTGGCAAGAATGTCTTTAGGTTTCGCTTGCAGGCCGTAATTTTAGGTTCAATAATCGGTGGGATCGCCGGAATCTATTGGGCGTTAGAGTCTTCATTGTTATCACCCGATGATTTCCTTACTATCGTAACTTTCTACGGCTGGATGATTTTGATATTAGGTGGGGCTACGAAGGTAAAAGGTCTTCCCTTCGCGGCAATATTCTTTGGATTCCTCTACGGTGGAACTCGCTTCTTTACGTTCTGGCCATTTTCTACTTTCGATGCATCGCAGAGAGCTTATATTCGAATAATGATTATTGGAATCGTTCTCATTATTCTTATGATGCGCCGTCCTCAAGGAATCTTTGGAAAACGTCAGGAGATGGTCCTTGAATAATCTAATTCTTGAAGTAAAAGATGTCGCAATCTCTTTTGGTGGCGTACGAGCAGTAAATGGTGCAACCCTAAATGTTGAAGTTGGAAGTGTTACTTCGGTAATCGGTCCAAATGGAGCGGGCAAGACAACTCTGTTCAACTTAATTAGCGGCGCAATAAAGCCAGATTCAGGAACGATTCTCTTTGAAGGCTTGGAAATTCAGGGACTTTTGCCACATAAGATTGCCGACCGCGGAATCATTCGAACATTCCAAGGCGCTAAGGTTATTAAGCGCATGAGTGTTTTAGATAATTTAATGCTAGGTGGTCAGGATAATCCAGGAGACAGTTTGGTTAACTTCTTTAATCCAAAGGCTAGACGAGCATATGAAGAGCAATGTCGTAACCGAGCCATGGAACTTCTGCAGCAGATAGGAATTGAAAGATTTGCCCATGAGTATGCTGGAATTCTCTCAGGTGGGCAGCGAAAACTTCTTGACCTTGCCCGAGCGTTGATGGCAAATCCCGTCATGCTCCTTCTCGATGAGCCCTTTGCCGGAGTTAATCCAACCTTGGTTGAGAAGTTATTGGAAGTTTTACATGCTCTAAGAACCGAGCATCACCTCACATTTCTACTCATAGAACATGACTTAGAGACGGTCATGAATATTTCGGATCGAGTTATCGTAATGGCCGAGGGTAAAGTAATTGCCGAGGGTAAACCAAACTCTATTTATGAAAATCAAGCCGTCATTGATGCCTACCTTGGAACAAGAAAGGCAACATCATGAGCCAAGCATTATTGAAGATTTCTAATCTCGAAGGTGGCTACGGAGATATCAAAATTCTTAACGGAGTAAATATTGAAGTTCCTGAGAAATCAATTGTTACTATCGTTGGACCAAATGGCGCTGGCAAATCAACGATCATGAAGGCAATCTTTGGTATTGCTAAGGTGACATCTGGCAGTGCAACGATTCTGCGCGATGGCAAAGAGGTCAACATCCTTGGGACTAAGCCATACAACCTCTCGAAAATCGGGATTGGTTACGTTCCTCAGATTGAAAACATCTTTGTTGGTATGACAATCGATGAAAATTTAGATGTTGGCTATATTCCTGAGTCAGGCAAAACTCTTGAAGAGCTTAAAGACAGTATGTACGTGAGGTATCCCGATCTTGTCTCTCGAAAGAGGGACCGGGCCGGTCAGCTCTCAGGAGGCCAGCGTCAGATGTTGGCATTGGCTCGAGCGCTAATGTCTGCCCCGGATGTCCTGTTGCTGGACGAGCCATCGGCGGGATTGGCTCCAGCCCTTGTCGATCAATTATTTGATGAGTTGGTGCGGATTAATAACAGTGGTGTAACGATTTTGATGGTCGAACAGAATGCTAGGCGTGCCCTAGAAATCTCAACCTACGGGTACGTTCTCGACATGGGTAGGAATCGCCACGAGGGGCCAGGGGCTGCGCTGGCGGTGGACCCAGAAATTGTAGGAATTTACTTCGGAAAACGCTCCAAAAATTAACTGAGTGCTGACCTTTATTTATTGAGATTCTACGTGCATACTTGCTTAGTTATTTGACGACCGTCAATTATCTAGGCACAAATCACCCTCGAGGAGAGCTGCACAATGAAGAAGAATAAAAGTTTAGTTCTCGCTACTGTCGCAGTCGCGGCAGCGGCGCTTTTTGTATCAACCGTCCCAGCTAACGCTGCAGGCGTCGACATCCGTGTCGGAACTGTTCAGCCAATGTCAGGTGCTGGCTTTGCCGCATATGGCACTGGATTAGCAAATGCAGCCGCCTTTGGTGTTACATCGGTTCAGGCAGCAATGACTGCAGCTGGCGTAGCCGGTTCATGTAAAATGATCGCGCAAGAGGATTCAGTTTCTGATGCGCCATCTGTAGTGCGTGAGGCAGCAACAAAGCTTGCAAAGTCTGACAAAGTTAACTTCATCATCGGTTCACTTACATCAGGTGCATCACTTGAAGTTGGCACAGTTACTGCTTCAACATCTGGCGTAATTGGAATTGCATCTGCTGCTTCATCACCATCTCTTACTACATTCAAAGATAACGACACTTTGTTCCGTACATACCCATCAGATCTTCTACAGGCTGTAGCCCTAGTAAAGGCTATTTCAAAGGCTTATGGAAATAATTCTTGGGTAACTGTTGGTGCAATCAATAACTCATTTGGTACTGGTCTTGCAACAGCCTTCAAGCGTGCATGGATTAAGAATGGCGGCCACATTGGTGGCACTGTACTTTGGAATGCAGGCGCAGCTTCATACGATTCAGAGGCAGCAGCACTTGTAAAGACAAAGCGCAATGCCTTCGTATTTGTTGACTACCCAGATTCATTCGCAAAGCTAGCTCCAGCTCTTGCCCGTACAAAGAAGTGGGATCCAGCTACTACATTCATGACTGAGGCATTCAATGATGACTCAGCTCTTGCAACTGTGGGAGCATCACTCATGAACGGCATCCGCGGAACATCTGCAAAGACAAATGGAACAGATGCAGCAGGCTGGAAGACAGCTTTCAATGCAGCGTACCCAAAGAATCCAGGAACCTTCGTAGATGGTTCAGGCTTTGATGCCGCAGTTCTTGCATGTCTTGCAGGTATCTCTGCTGGTAACACCACATCAAAGGGCCTTGCAAAGGGTCTTCGCAATGTTGGTGGCGTCAATGGCGGAACTTCATACTCATGGAAGGAATTGACTGCAGCTGTTAAGGA
>CANIBB010000047.1:0-7221 GCA_947465575.1 Actinomycetota bacterium
CCATCTTTATACCGAGTTTGGTTGCAATAGTTTTTAGTTCAGCAATCGGCGTTAGAGCAGTAACACTTTGACCAACACCTTCGGAAATAGCATCGTATAGGGATATTTCGCGCCAATTTCCGCCTAAATCAGCTTGGCGTCCATCGTGATGAGTAACGATGTGCGAACCAGCAACTGCCATTGCTGCATTTTGAACAAGCCTGCGAGTTAACTCGGCGATCGATTTCCAGTCGCCATAGGCCTGATAACTTTCGATCATTGCAAATTCAGGTGAGTGTGAAGAATCCGCGCCTTCATTACGGAAGTTACGGTTAATTTCAAATACCCGCTCAATACCACCGACTACGCAACGCTTTAAAAACAGCTCTGGGGCGATACGTAGGTAGAGATCCATATCGTATGCATTTGAAAAGGATTTGAATGGGCGCGCTGTCGCGCCACCATGCATAACTTGCAGCATTGGAGTTTCAACTTCAATGAAATTATCCTTAGCAAAAGTATCGCGTAAAGAACTCATGACCGCGGGACGTAATCGAGCATTAGCGCGGGCTTCTGGGCGAACAATTAAATCAACGTAGCGCATACGGACGCGAGTTTCCTCAGACATTGGCTTGTGATCATTTGGCAAAGGACGAAGTGATTTAGAAGCCAACTTCCATGAAGAGGCCAGAATTGAAAGTTCGCCGCGCTTGGATGTAATGATTTCGCCAGTGACAGAGACAATGTCGCCTAAATCAATATCAGATTTCCAAGAATCAATAGAGTCTTGACCAACTTTATCAAGTGAAAACATCGCTTGAAGCTCAGTGCCATCGCCTTCGCGCAGAGTTGCAAAGCAGAGTTTGCCAGTATCGCGCTTGAAAATTATGCGACCAGTAAGGCTTTCAATAGATCCAGTTGCGACATCTATATCTAAGCCAGCATGGAGTTGACGAACCTCAAGAAGGGATTTAGTGCGTGGCACTGCAACTGGATATGGCTCTACTCCGCTTTCGATGAGGGCGGCCCGTTTTTCACGCCGAATTCTCAGCTGCTCAGGCAAATCCTCTTCGATGGCCGGGGTTTCATTGCTCATAATGGAGTGGAGTCTAACGGTTCAAGCATTTCGTTCGTGAATTAAGCGAAGGCCAATCAGCGTTAAATCTGGTTCGTGATCAGTAATTGTTTCAGAGACCCCAATAATCAGCGGTGCTAATCCGCCTGTGGCAATAACTTTGGGGGAGCCTGAATAGGACTCAGCCAACTCGGCCGTAATGCGATCAACTAAGCCATCGACTTGGCCAGCAAAACCGAAAATTGTCCCAGACTGAAGTGCCTCGACAGTATTTTTTCCAATTACATTCTTAGGTCTAACTAACTCAATTTTGCGTAACTGCGCAGCTCGGGCCGTCAACGCCTCTACTGAAATTTCAATTCCTGGGGCAAGTGCACCACCTAAGAACTCACCTTTTGGTGAAACAACATCTAGATTCGTTGACGTTCCGAAATCGACAACTATCGCTGGCCCGCCAAATAAAGTATGCGCGGCAAGGGTATTGACGATTCGATCTGCGCCAATTTCCTTAGGGTTATCCACTAATAGGGGCACGCCCGTCTTAACACCTGGCTCAACTATCGTTGTACGGACATCGGAAAAATAATCATTAATCATTCCGCGCAACTCGCGAAGTGTGGCTGGCACAGTTGAACATATTGATAAGCCACTGACTGTGTAATCCTCAACAAGGGATCGGTATTGCAGCCACAGTTCATCGGCCGTACTGCGTGGATCGGTCTTTACTCGCCATGAGCGAGCTAACTCTTCGCCGTCAAAAATACCTAAGACGGTGTTTGTATTACCTACATCGATAGTTAGCAGCATTAGGCACCCATTCGCATGTTATCTATGAGGCGCACGCCATCTATCCAGCCGGCAATGAGTGCGCGTTTATTTTTTGTTGTTTCTGTTGCCAATGAAAAATCGTTTTCATCAATGATGGTTGCGTAATCTCGCTTGAAACCGGCATCGGTAGAAAGCGTCGTATCGATAATCTCTAAAGCAATAGCAACTGTCGGTGCTAATCGTGCTGCAGCCATCGCGCGATAAATCACATTTGCGCTCACTCGGCCCGCCTCAGTCAATCGAATATTACGTGAGGAAAATGCAAGGCCATCGAATTCGCGAACCGTTGGAACCCCAATAATTTCAACGCTACTTTTCAGCGCTCGAATAATCTGTAGCTGTTGAAAATCCTTCTCCCCAAATACAGCTGCCTCGGGTTTAACAATCTCAAACAGGCGATTGATAACGGTAACAACTCCATCGAAGTGACCAGGACGCGATGCTCCTTCATATAGATCGCCAATGGGCGATGCTTTTAACTTTGTAATCTCGCCTGGGTAAATCTCCTCGTAGTCCGGCATCCAAATTTCAGTAGCTCCAGCAAGTGTTGCTAATTGAATATCCCGCTCAGGGCTGCGCGGATATTTTGCAATATCTTCGGCGTTTTCAAACTGCAATGGGTTAATGAAAATACTGACTACAACTTCTTTGCTCATGCTGCGCGCACGCTTAATCAACGCTTGGTGACCCTTATGCAGGGCACCCATTGTTGGGACTAATACGCTCATAGGGCTCCAGTCCTTTCAGGTACCGGGCGAGGTAAATAAAGTTTACGCGCTTGGGGGCAATTGCGCCAAAAGTTGATCGATTCGGCCATGGGTAAGCAGTACCGCATCTGCATCAATCTCACTCCATGGCTCCAAAACAAATCTACGCTCATGAGCACGGGGGTGGGGCAGCTCCAACTCGGTGCTCTTACTCAGTAGGGCGCCGAATTGAATGAGATCTAAATCGATGGTTCGCGGCCCCCAGTGAACAAGACGTTCACGTCCCATACTCTTTTCAATCCCTTGTAGCAATGAAAGCAAATCTAATGCAGGGAGTTCGCTTTCAATTATGCAGACGGCATTTTCATAGTCAGCTTGCTCTGGCCCTCCTACGGGGGCAGTTGTGTAATATGAAGAAACTGCAATTACATCAGTGGCCTCTCGTAATAGTTCAACTGCAATATTTAAATTCTCGCGTGCATTGCCAATATTTGAACCGAGTGCAATTACCGCTCTCATCGCGTGCGCGTTATCTGCACTGCAATGTCTTTAAGCGTCGCAGTGACCGGTGCTTGCGGCTTATGTACGGTAACCGTTACTGAGTTAACTTTTAGATAATTATTTAATATTCGCTCGGCAATTCGTCCTGCCAGTTTTTCAATGAGCGATACGGGATCGGATGTGATCTCAACTACAACTAAATCTGTAATCTCTGCATAATTAACCGTGTCGCCAATCTCATCGCTCAATGAAGCAGCACGCAGATCGACGTCGAGTTCTAAATCGACAAAGAAATCCTGTCCATTAGTGCGCTCGTGTTCGAAGAGGCCGTGGTACCCAAAGCCGTGAATTCCTTCGAGCAGTATTCGATCGCTCATAAACTCAACATCTCTTTGTGGGCCTTCACAGAGTGAACTCTAACTCCCCAAATACCAGATGTAGAGAGGCGCTTAGTCAGCGCAATACTTGCCGCCTCGCGTCCATCTGGAGAATCTCCTCCTAGAAAACGTTTGCGCGAGCCACCTACTAATACGCGATGGCCGAGGGCCACAAACTCATCTATGTGATCAATAATCTCCCAATTGTGCGCAGCCTCTTTAGCAAAGCCAAGACCTGGATCAATTATTAAATTCTCCTTCGTTATTCCCGCATCGATCGCCGCTGAAATGCGTGCCTTGAGCTCTGAAATTACATCGGCTACAACATCTGTGTATATCGCCCTTGAATTCATGTCCTTTGATGCTCCACGCCAATGCATTGCAATATAAGGCGTTTTTACTGCCGCCACAGTTTCAAGCATTGCGGGATCGGCTAATCCACCACTGACATCGTTAACAATGTGAGCTCCGGCAGCTATTGCAGCTAGCGCGGTGCTGGCACGCATGGTGTCGATGCTTATGCGGACTCCATCTTTTGCTAACTCGGTAATAACTGGAATTACACGGGCCATCTCTTCATCTTCACTTACTCGTTCGGCTCCTGGGCGTGTTGATTCGCCGCCGATGTCAATAATGTCAACACCTTCGGCAATCATTTCACGAGCATGCCTTATAGCGCTCTCAAATGAGTTGTATCGCCCACCATCGGCAAATGAATCTGGAGTGATGTTGAGAATGCCCATGATTAGCATGGTTTTACCGATGAGTGATGAGACTAATTGCTTCTGCGCGCGTTGCTGCATTTAGTAGAGCACCACGTACTGCACTTGTCGTCGTGCGAGCTTGTGACTTCTTAACTCCACGCATCGACATGCATAAATGCTCGCAGTCAATAATAACAATTACACCTAGAGGATCAAGAATCTCTACTAATGCATCGGCGATCTGAGTCGTTAATCGCTCTTGCACTTGTGGGCGTTTAGCATAAACATCAACTAGCCGCGCTAGCTTTGAAAGACCGGTGATCTTTCCACGCGGAATATATCCGATATGAGCAACGCCATGGAAGGGAGTTAAATGATGTTCGCAGTGAGAAAAAACTTCAATATCCCTAACAATGACTAACTCTTCGTGTCCTATATCAAAAGTAGTTGTTAATACATCTTCGGGTGATTGCCAGAGGCCACCAAAATTCTCTTTCATTGCACGAGCAACTCGTGCTGGTGTCTCCTTTAAGCCATCGCGATCTGGGTCTTCGCCCAAGGCGAGTAGTAGTTCGCGGATGGCCCGTTCTGCGCGCTCTTGATCATAAGGAGCAGCTGCACGTCCGTCGGTAACCGATACTTTATTGATCGTCACTTTTTGCCTTCTTACGACGTGTAGGTTTCTTGACCTCTTCAATAACCACTGCACTGCGTGCTGGAACTTCAACGGGTGGCTGGTCCGAAGGAATTCGAGTTATAGAGCCAGTCCAAGCGGGCCGTGCCGTTACAGACTTAACTTTCTTAAAGATTTCTGCAATTTCATCCTTATTAAGAGTCTCTTTGTCGAGCAGCACTAAGACCATTTCATCCAAGATTGTGCGGTTAGCCACCAAGATATCAAAGGCCTCTTGATGAGCATTCTCAATGAGCTTACGGATTTCGCGATCAACTACTCCTGCAATGCTTTCAGAATAATCACGTTGGTGGGCATAGTCACGTCCCATAAATGGAGCATCGCTGTTAGCGCCTAACTTAATAGCGCCAATGGCTTCAGTCATTCCATATTGAGTAACCATTGCGCGTGCAAGGGCCGTTGCCTTTTCAATATCATTAGATGCACCTGTTGATGGGTCATGAAAAATTAACTCTTCAGCCGCGCGCCCACCCAATGAATACGCCAACTGATCTAGAAGTTGATTACGTGTCGTTGAATAGCGATCCTCATCGGGAAGAACCATTGTGTATCCGAGTGCGCGACCGCGTGGCATGATCGTAATCTTATGAACGGGATCAGTATGTGGAAGTGCATGTGCAACAAGTGCATGACCGGCCTCGTGATATGCCGTCACTCGGCGCTCATCATCACTCATAATCCGTGATTTACGTTGAGGACCAGCCATAACGCGATCTATTGCCTCATCCAGCTCGGAGGTTGAAATTACTTTCTTCTCTTCACGCGCAGTAAGTAGTGCAGCTTCATTAAGTACATTTGCAAGATCTGCACCAGTAAAACCAGGAGTGCGGCGTGCAAAATCAATAAGTTTCACATCATCGCCAAGTGGTTTATTTTTAGCGTGCACTGCCAAAATCGCTTCACGTCCCTTTAGATCAGGGCGATCAACTGCAATTTGGCGATCAAATCGTCCTGGACGCAATAGAGCAGGATCCAAAACATCTGGACGGTTAGTTGCGGCGATAAGAATCACCTTAGTGTTTTCTTCAAAGCCATCCATTTCAACTAACAGTTGGTTAAGTGTTTGCTCGCGCTCATCATGTCCACCGCCCATACCGGTGCCGCGTTGGCGACCAACGGCATCGATCTCATCGACAAAGACGATTGATGGAGAGTTTTCCTTAGCTTGGTTAAATAAGTCGCGCACACGTGCTGCGCCAACTCCAACAAACATTTCGACGAAATCTGATCCGGAGATTGAATAGAAAGGAACCCCTGCCTCACCTGCAACTGCACGTGCAAGGAGTGTCTTACCTGTTCCTGGAGGGCCGAATAGAAGGACGCCTTTAGGAATCTTTGCACCTAGGACTCCATATTTATCCGGATTAGCTAAGAAATCCTTTATCTCTTCAAGCTCGGCAATGGCTTCATCAGCACCTGCCACATCCTTAAATGTCGTCTGCGGTACGTCGTTACTTTGAAGTTTCGCTCGAGATTTTCCAAACTGAAAGACCTTGTTGCCACCCTGGGCCTGGCTCATCATCCAGAAGAATAAGAAGCCGATCAAAAGAAATGGAATTATTGAAAAGAGAAAGGAGACAAGAAGTGATTGAGATGGAACGCGAACATTCCACCCCTTCGACGGCGGATTAGATGTAAGGGCATCAATAAGCGTTGGCTCTTGGCGCGCAACATATGAAGCCTCTACCTTAGTTGCACCCTTTATTAATGAGCCTGATTTTAAAATCAGTCGAATTTTTTGATCTTTGTCCACGATTTCTGCAGACTCAACATTTGACTGCGCAATTGCATCTAAAGCTTGTGATGTTTCAATCTGCGTATAACGATTTCCAACTGAAGATATCTGACCAAAGATGGAGACGGCAAATATTGCAACGAGAATCCAAAATAGAGGTCCGCGAAAGATTCGTCCAGCACGAGTCGCAGGTTTTTTTGGCGTTGAACTACCCGCAAAACTCTTCTTAAGTGGGCTCTTTTTCTCCACTTTCTTTACCGGTTTCTTTGTTTCAGACATCTTTTTCTTTTCTCGTTTCTTAGGGGAATTAGGAGTACATGTGCTTAGCAAGCACAGCAATGAATGGAAGGTTGCGATATTTTTCATCAAAGTCGAGACCATATCCGACGACGAAATCTGTTGGAATTTCAAAGCCAACATATTTAACGTCGACCTTTACCTTTGCCGCCTCTGGCTTGCGCAAGATAGAAAGAATTTCAACGCTACCGACTCCTCGAGATTCAAGGTTGGCCTTCAACCATGAAAGCGTTAAACCTGAATCAACAATATCTTCAATAATGAGAACATTGCGGCCAGTTATGTCGCGATCTAAATCTTTTAGAATTCGAACTACACCGCTAG
>CANIBB010000048.1:0-7150 GCA_947465575.1 Actinomycetota bacterium
GGTGGATCCATCAACTTCTGGACCTTGATGACCCGCACGCCCTTCTTGGAGCTCGGAATCCTCAATGAGAACACGAATATTTTCACCAATCCGCGCGGCCGCTCGGTTAGAGACCATTTCATCGGCTAGTGAAGACAAAATCTCTAAACGCTGGGCAATAACATCGGCATCTATCTTGTCGGCGAGATTGAGCGCCTCAGTATTATCCTCATCGGAATAACCAAATACACCAACGGCATCTAACTTTGCTTGGGTTATAAAAGTTGCGAGCTCATCAAAGTCTTCTTGCGTCTCACCCGGGAACCCAACGATGAAGTTAGATCTAATTCCAGCTTCTGGCGCGAGAATGCGGATTTGATTTATCAGATGCAAGAATTTTTCATTGTCACCGAATCGACGCATACGACGAAGTACTGTCGGGCTAGTGTGCTGAAAAGAGAGATCAAAATATGGGACCGTCTTTGGTGTTGCAATCATCGCTTGAATTAAGGTTGGACGCATTTCAGCTGGCTGCAAATACGATAGACGCACGCGCTCGACACCATCGATTGCGGCAATTTCGGGGAGAATTTTTTCCATTAACTGCAGGTCGCCTAAATCTTTTCCATATGAAGTCGTATTTTCACTCACAAGGAATAGTTCGGTTACACCGTTGGCAACTAACCAGCGCGCCTCATCCATAATTTCGTGAGGCCGTCTTGAAACAAATGAGCCCCGAAAATATGGGATGGCACAGAAAGAGCAACGTCGATCGCAGCCCGAAGCAATTTTTAAGGGTGCCCACGGCGCTGTACCCAATCTCTTGCGCGTGAACTCCTCTGCCGGGCGCGTATCTGCGCGATCGGCCGGGGCAATTGGCAATAGTGCTCGTCGATCTCTAGGGGTATGGGGAACATGCTTGTTACCTGCAACGATTGATTGCAAGCGTGCTGAAATATCTTTGTAATCATCAAAACCCAAGATGGCATCAGCCTCAGGGAGTGCATTGGCAAGCTCTTGCCCATAGCGCTCGGCCATGCAGCCAACGGCAACTACTGCACGCGTTGTTCCGTGCCCCTTTAAGGAGTTCGCCTCTAAAAGAGCGTCAATAGAATCTTTTTTCGCCGATTCAATAAAACCACACGTATTAACAAGTGCAACTTCTGCAGATTCAACATCATCAACTAATGTCCAACCACCGGCGGCTAAACGGCCAGCCAACTCCTCAGAGTCGACTTCATTTCGTGAGCACCCTAGAGTGACAACTGCAACGGTGCGTTTCATTGGGTGAATCTTATCCGATTATGAATTGGCTCCGTACGACACGCTAACTACGGCGCCATTGGGGCCGATCGACGATAACTTCTTGCCATTAACTTCCAAGTCGACTCCCCCAGCATTTCCAACTTTGAGATCCAGTCGAGTATCTGATGTAAAGGTCTTGGTGGCCCCCATGGACATCTGGCCACTAAAAAGAGTACGTCCAACTGCATCGGAGACAAAGATCCAGCTCTTGGCGCGTGCGGCATTTATTACGACCATAACGCCAGTGCCGGTAGTAAATGAGCTCTGTTCAGATGGCGCAGGTGTTGCGCTTTGACTAGAACCCACGCTTGCACTTGCACTTACTGAAGCATCGGCCGTTGGTTGAGTAGAAGTCGTCTCAGCCACTGAGGCGATTTCAACTCCGGTATTTTGAACTGTTGAAATATTTGAAACAACAATTTGAGCTATGCCTGCTACGCCAAGACTGGCAACGGAGATCACAACTAAAGATTTCCACGATATTTTTCGTTTTGCTGACGGTTTGCTCATAATGTTATTTTCAACGAGAAGATCGTGCATCGTGCGCTTTTCAATTGCCTGTTCCTCTTCATACATTCTAAGGAACTCAGTTTCATCGGCATCTAAACGCTTAGCTATATTTCGGATATGGCCCCGCGCATATGTCTGCCCGCCACAACGTGAGAAATCATTTGATTCAATATCGCGAAGAAGAGCTGGGCGGATACTTGTAGCTTCTGCTAACTCCTCAATTGATAGCGCAGCACCTTCTCGCGCCTTAACTATCAATGAACCGAGAGTCATGAAATATCCTAAATATGTCGGGGAACAGTCCTATATTCTAGAACGTGAAACTCATTCGTGAAAGGTCGAGGAGTGAGAACAAGGGGTTAATTCCTAACAAAATCGTGAGGCTGAACGTGAGGGCTAGTACTCCTTAAGAGTCGCAAGAACGGAATCAAGTTCATCGGATTTGACCATCACAGTACGGGCTTTAGAGCCCTCAGATGGACCAACAATTCCGCGAGACTCCATAAGATCCATTAAGCGACCAGCTTTAGCAAAACCGATTCGAAGTTTTCGCTGCAACATAGAGGTCGAGCCAAACTGTGTTCCGACAACAAGCTCAACGGCCTGGCAGAGAATATCTAAATCATCACCGATCTCTTTATCGACCATCTTTGGATGGCTCATGGGCGCAGTGACATCGTCGCGATATCTCGGCTTGAGTTGTTTTCTCACATGGTTTGTAACTGCCTCTATTTCGCGTTCTGAAACATAGGCGCCTTGAATACGTACCGCGCGAGATGCACCCATAGGAATAAAGAGTGCATCGCCCTGTCCGACAAGTTTTTCAGCACCAGGTGTATCTAAAATAACTCGGCTATCGGCTAATGAGCTAGTAGCAAATGAGAGGCGCGATGGAACGTTTGCCTTAATCAGACCGGTGACAACATCGACTGAAGGGCGCTGCGTTGCAAGCACCAAGTGAATTCCAGCAGAGCGCGCAAGCTGAGTGATTCGTACAACCGACTCTTCAACCTCTTTAGCTGCAACCATCATTAAGTCTGCGAGCTCATCGATAATTACAAGAAGGTATGGATAAGGCTCTACTGTGCGATCGCTTCCTTCAGGTGGAATAACTTTTCCGGCACGTACCGCTTTATTAAAATCATCGATATGTCTAAAGCCAAAGGTCGAGAGATCCTCATAGCGAAGATCCATTTCTCGAACGACCCAGGTAAGCGCATCGGCCGCCTTTTTAGGACTGGTAATAATGGGAGTGATTAAATGAGGAATCCCCTCATAGGCCGTGAGTTCAACGCGTTTAGGGTCGATTAGAACTAGTCGAACATCATCAGGAGTTGAGCGGGCCAATATCGAAATAATCATGGCATTGATCATCGAGGATTTACCGGCGCCAGTTGCACCAGCAACCAATAGGTGTGGCATCTTGGCAAGGTTGGCGCAAATGAAATTACCCTCAACATCTTTACCCAGAGCCACCAACATTGGATGATGATCTTGGCCGGCAACAGATGATCGAAGAACATCGCCTAAGGCAACAATTTCACGATCGGCATTAGGAATCTCAATACCTACTGCAGATTTTCCTGGGATAGGAGAGAGAATTCGAACATCACCACTTGCTACGGCATATGAAATGTTTTTCGCAAGGGCGGTGATTCGCTCAACTTTTACCGCGTTACCAAGTTCAATTTCATAGCGAGTAACCGTTGGCCCACGCATGAAGCCGGTAACTTGGGCATCTATTTCAAACTGTAAAAATACTTCAGTTAACGCCGCAACGACGGCCTCATTAGCCTTGCTCTTCGCTTTTGCCGGTGGTCCAGCTCGCAAAAGATCGGCCGGAGGCAACTCATACGTACTATCTGCCGTTAATAAGAGTTGTTCAGGTCGCTTAGGGGTTTGTGCCGCCATTGGAGAGATAGGGATAGGCACGGTGAACTCATCATCGAATGACTCTTCGTCTAGCTCTTCATCTAACTCTTCTGCCCCAGCCGGGTCATTCCACGCTGCAACGATGGGAGTTTCAAATGGTGGTGTATCTGTAACTTCAAAGGGCTCTTCTTTTATTTTGCGCTCGGGACGCTTTGACCATAACCAGGTAGAGGTAATCCCAATGCGAGCAAAGACATCGCTAACCGGAGTCGCCGTAACTACTAACACTCCGAAAATAAAGATAATCACAAGGACTGGATATGTGAGAACTGATGTCATTGCCGCAACTAAAGGTGTCGTTACTCCGTAGCCAACCCACCCACCACCATGACGCATCGCCGTTGCGCCGGTGCCTACTGAACCATTAAGTAAATGTGCAATGCCGGTCGATGATAAAAGGAGGGCAATCGTGCCGACAATGATTCGGCCGATGGCTTTCTTATCTTCAGGGGTTCTAAATAATTTAAAGGCGAAGTAGATCAAGGCAATTGGCGCAACAAAACCTATACGGCCAAAGGCTCCATACATGAGCGAATAAACTCCGCGACTTACAATGTTGTCGGCATGAAACCATGTGCCAGCCGTAGCAATAAGAGCTAAAATTAAAATGAAAAAGGCAATGCCATCGCGCTGGTGTGCTGGATCTAAATCACGCGCGCCCCTAGCAATGAATCGAACGCTACTTCCTAGGGCTTTGGCAATAAAACGCCAGATCGCAGCTAGCCCACGACCCAGTGCGCCACCGACGGCGCCAGTCTTGGATTGAGCTTTCTTACGTTTTGCCACACTGGCAATCTTAAAGGGTGAGCAATTTTGAACTGGCTAGGCTCGCCGCGATAAGAGATCAATAAGGATTAAACCTCAATAACAACTGGGATGATCATCGGCTTTCTGCGATGCTCTCCGCCAACCCAACCACCAACTGTCTTGCGGACAATCTGTGATAGTTGATGCGTACCGTTTATTCCATCGATAACTGCAGCAGCTAAAGCTTTCTCAATCTTTAATTTAACATCATCAAAGAGCGCCATATCTTCATTGAAACCACGAGCATGTATATCTGGACCGGCAACGATTTTTCCACTTTGAGAATCAATAACAACTATTACTGAGATGAATCCCTCTTCACCCAAGATGCGTCGATCTTTTAGTGATGTCTCGGTTATGTCGCCGATACTCTGACCATCTACATAGACAAAGCCACAAGAAACAGCCCCGACCACCGATGCTTCATGATCTACTAAATCTACGACTATTCCATTTTCAATTATGAGTGCATTAGCTCGGGGCAACCCGGCCGAAATCGCAAGTTCAGCATTGGCCTTTAAATGTCGCCATTCGCCATGAACTGGCAAAACATATTTTGGCTTTACGATGTTGTAACAGTATAAAAGTTCACCTGCTGCAGCATGGCCCGATACGTGCACCATTGCATTGGCTTTATGTACAACCTTGGCGCCAAAGCGCGTTAACTCGTTAATAACTCTAAATACTGAGTTTTCATTTCCCGGTATGAGCGAGGATGCCAAAATTACAGTGTCACCTTCGCCAACTCGGATTTGGTGATCGCCATTGGCCATACGAGCCAACGCGGCCATAGGTTCACCTTGGGAGCCAGTACAGATTAGAACAACGTTATCGTCGAAAGAGTCGAGCTCTTTCACATCGATTAAAACTCCCGCTGGAATAGTTAAATAACCCATATCTTGGGCAATCTTCATATTGCGCACCATCGAACGTCCGATAAAGACTACTTTGCGTCCGTGCATCGCAGCGATATCGATAACCTGTTGTACGCGATGAACATGGGATGAGAAGGAGGCAACAATTACTCTGCGCTTGGTGGAAGCAATAACGCGGTTAAGAGCCGGCATGATCTCGCGCTCTGAAGGTGTAAAGCCAGGAACATCGGCGTTTGTTGAGTCGACCATAAAAATATCAACGCCCTCTTCGCCTAGGCGCGAGAAGGTACGAAGATCGGTGATGCGACCATCTAATGGAAGTTGATCCATTTTAAAATCACCCGTGTGCAAAATTCGTCCCGCATCAGTATTAATGACAACTGCCAATGCATCTGGGATCGAGTGATTAACTGCAACAAATTCGAGTTCAAATGGACCAACATCTTCATGGCCCCCTTCACGAACTTCGCGTGTCAGTGGAGTAATACGATGCTCTTTCAACTTCGCAGTAATAAGAGCCAACGTCAGCGCAGATCCATAGATTGCAATATCGCCACGCTCGCGCAGTAAATATGGCACCGCGCCTATGTGGTCTTCATGCCCATGGGTTAGGACTAAGCCAACAACATCGGCTAAGCGCTCTCGAATATAAGAAAAATCAGGCAAAATTAAATCAATACCCGGCTGTGTATCTTCAGGAAACAGGACACCGCAATCAACGATTAATAACTTACCTTTGGTTTCAAACACCGTCATATTGCGACCGATTTCAGCTAGACCGCCAAGGGCCACGATGCGCAATCCCCCATTTACTAGCTTGGAGGGTAACCCTAAATCTGGATGTGGATGATTCATTATTTATACGAGAACGCCACCGGCGCGAAGATCTTCGCGCAACTGCGCAATCTGCGCATCGGTTGCATCGACTAATGGAAGACGCGTGTGACCACCAGGCAGACCCATCAGAGTCAACGCCGCTTTACTCAGAATTGCACCTTGAGTACGGAAGGTTCCCGTAAATACAGGGAGTAGCTTCTGGTGAATCTCGAGTGCGCGAGCTGGGTTGCCATCAAACCAGGCGTTAAGCATCGCCTTTAAATCGCTGCCGACAGAGTGCCCGCATACCGAAACAAAACCAACTGCCCCAACTGATAAAAGTGGCAAATTCAAAATATCATCTCCGGAATAAACTGGAATTCCGCATCGCTTGATGACCCACGATGTTGCCGCAACGTTTCCTTTAGCATCTTTGAGCGCAACGATGGATGGATGTTCGAAGAGTTCGACGATTGTGTCAGACTCAATTTCAACACCCGTGCGACCTGGGATGTCGTACAACATCATTGGCAGACCTGTTGCATTTGCCATTGCTAGAAAGTGAGCTTTAATTCCCGCCTGTGGAGGCTTGTTGTAGTACGGAGTCACTACCAATATGCCATCGGCGCCAGCTGCTTCAGAACGCTTAGCTTGGTTAATCGAATAATCTGTTTCATTATCGCCAGCGCCCGAGACGACTTTAATCTTCGAGCCAACGGTTCTCTTTACAACTTTAATGATCTCTTCTTTTTCTGAGGATTTTGTCGTAGGTGCTTCACCAGTTGTGCCATTAACCACGATTCCATCGTGACCAGTATTAACTAAGTGGTCGGCGATTTTTTCTACGCCATCCCAATCGATACTTCCATCTTTTTTAAAGGGAGTGACCATCGCGGTCAACATTCGACCAAAGGGCGCTGGTGTAC
>CANIBB010000049.1:0-7139 GCA_947465575.1 Actinomycetota bacterium
GCCAACGAAAAAGATATGGCACTTGGACGTAGTGCAGATTTAAATCCATCTCTTTTAGATCGACTGCTATTAACCCCTGCGCGCATTAAGGGCATTGCCGATGGCGCGCGCCAGGTGGCTGGTCTTGAGGATCCACTGGGTAAAACTCTTCGCGAATCAGTTCTGCCTAATGGAATTGAACTTAAACAAATTTCTGTGCCCTTTGGCGTCATTGGAATGGTTTACGAGGCTCGCCCCAATGTCACGGTAGATGCCGCAGTCATCCTGCTGATGTCTGGAAATGCCGCCTTGCTTCGTGGCTCATCCAGCGCCGCCGAAAGCAATCAAATTCTGGTCACGGTTATGAGAGATGCTCTTTCGACAACCGCGATTTCTCCCGATGTCATTCAATTAGTCCCATCCAATGATCGAGAAACCGTGAAGGCGCTTCTTCATGCACGCGGAAAAGTTGATCTTGTCATTCCACGCGGTAGCGCATCTCTCATACGAATGGTCGTCGATGAATCTACGGTTCCAACGATTGAAACCGGCGCAGGCGTTTGTCATGTATTTGTCGATGAGTTTGCCGATCTTTCAATTGCCCTACCGATTATTATCAACTCAAAAGTTCAGCGCCCAAGTGTGTGCAATGCCGCAGAGACGCTTTTAGTTCATAAGAATATCGCCGAGAAGTTCTTGCCTGTTGCGATGAAAGCTCTCCATGAGGCTGGAGTCATCCTGCACTGCGATGCGGGCTCACTTGCTTTGGCTAATTCAATTCCTGCCAGCCTTGCCAGCCAAGAGAACTGGTCAACTGAGTATGGAACTCTTGAGATGAACGTGGCGATTGTAGATTCAGTGGATGCAGCTAGCGATCACATCGCTAAATACGGTACCCAGCACACCGAGGCAATCGTGACTGAAAATAAAGCTAATGCAGCTCGTTTTATAGCCCTAAGTGATTGCGCAGCGGTGATGGTCAATACCTCGACTCGATTTACCGATGGCGAGCAGATGGGCTTTGGCGCTGAAATCGGCATTTCAAATCAAAAACTCCATGCCCGCGGACCCATGGGATTAGAAGCAATGACTACTACTACATGGATTGTTACTGGAAATGGGCAGATTCGCAGTTAGCTCGCGAATTAATTAGACTCCACACCCATGAGCAGCCTTTCACGCGATGATGTCGCAAACCTTGCACGCCTTGCTCGCATTGAAATGAGTGAGGATGAGCTCGTGAGCCTCTCCAATGAGTTCACTGTCATCCTCGATGCCGTTGCTCGTGTGCAAGAAGTGGCTAACGCCGATGTTGAGCCGACATCACATCCGCTTCCCTTACGCAATGTTTTTCGCCCCGATGTTGTAGTTCCATCACTTACTCCCGAAGAGGCACTCTCTGGCGCACCTGCCCAAGAAGAGTCGCGTTTTCGCGTTCCGCAGATTCTTGGTGAAGAGTGATCCGCAATAGCGCCGCTGAAATGGCGGCAAAATTATCTTCAGGTGAAACAACCTCAGTGGAGTTAACACAGGCACATTTAGATCGCATCGCCGCAGTTGATATAGCAGTCCACGCCTTTCTCTTTGTTGATACCGAAGGCGCACTTGCACAGGCTGCAGCCGTTGATGCAAAGCGCGCAGCTGGTGAAAAACTCTCCCCACTAGCCGGAGTACCGCTCGCTCTTAAAGATGTCATTGTTCAAAAAGGTGTTCCAACAACGGCCGGTTCAAAGATTCTTCAAGGTTGGCGTCCACCATATGACTCAACAGTCGTAA
The DNA here is from genome assembly GCA_947465575.1 of Actinomycetota bacterium. GTDB lineage: Bacteria > Actinomycetota > Actinomycetes > Nanopelagicales > Nanopelagicaceae > Planktophila. Next base: position 1,756 of record CANIBB010000049.1, read on the forward strand.
CGAATCTAAAAAATAACGGAATAGTTATTTTAGGTAAGACAAATATGGATGAGTTTGCAATGGGTTCATCGACTGAAAACTCTGCATACGGCCCAACGCATAATCCTTGGGATTTAACACGTATCCCTGGTGGCTCTGGCGGCGGATCTTCTGCGGCCTTAGCTGCATTTGAAGCACCTCTTGCAATAGGCACTGACACTGGTGGATCAATTCGCCAACCTGCCGCCGTTACTGGCACCGTTGGAATAAAGCCAACCTACGGCGGGGTTTCTCGTTTTGGTTTAATCGCATTTTCATCATCCCTTGATCAAGCCGGCCCTTGTGCTCGCACGGTTTTAGATGCCGCGCTATTGCACGAGGCGATTGCCGGTCACGACCCTAAGGATTCAACCAGCATTAATGCACCCGTTCCACAGGTTGTTAGCGCTGCGCGATCTGGCGATGTAAAGGGAATGAAGATCGGTGTTGTTAAAGAGTTAAATGGCGATGGTTACCAAGCAGGTGTGCGTACGCGCTTTGAGGAGTCACTAGAACTTCTAGCTGCCGCTGGTGCTGAGATAGTTGAAGTATCTGCACCTAATTTCGAATACGCACTTGCCGCCTATTATTTAATCGCACCATCAGAGTGCTCATCAAACCTGGCCCGCTTTGATGCGATGCGATATGGCCTTCGCGTGGGTGATGTCGATGGCGCATCGGCAGAGTCGGTCATGAACTTAACGCGCGAGGTCGGATTTGGCCGCGAAGTTAAACGTCGAATTATTCTTGGAACATATGCTTTGTCGTCGGGCTATTACGATGCTTACTATGGAAGTGCGCAAAAAGTTCGTACTCTGATTACGCAAGATTTCAACAAGGCCTTTGAAAAATGCGATGTGATGGTTTCACCAACATGCCCAACAACCGCCTTTAAAATCGGTGAAAAATCCAATGATCCCATCGCTATGTATTTAAATGACATCGCGACCATCCCCGTTAACATGGCGGGGATTGGTGGAATGTCACTTCCTGCAGGACTTGCACCTGAGGATGGCCTGCCAGTTGGTTTCCAGATCATGGCACCTGCGATGCAAGACCAGCGCATGTACTTAGTTGGCGCCGCCCTTGAAGCCGCACTCCTTTCTAAATGGGGCGCACCTTTGCTCTCACTTGCGCCAGAATTGGTGGGCAAATAAATGGCACTTACTTATGATGATGTCATTGCAAAGTATGAGCCAGTCCTTGGGCTTGAGGTTCACGTTGAGTTAAACACTGAGTCAAAGATGTTTTGTGGCTGCAGCACAATATTTGGTGGCGAACCCAACACACAGACCTGTCCAGTCTGCTTAGCTCTGCCGGGCGCACTTCCAACGGTCAATGAAAAAGCGATCGAATCCACGATAAAGATCGGCCTTGCACTTAACTGCTCAATCGCACCCTTTAGTCGTTTTGCGCGCAAGAATTACTTTTACCCCGATATGCCTAAGAACTTTCAAATTTCGCAGTATGACGAGCCCATCTGCGTCAATGGCTACGTCGATGTTGAGATCGAAACTGATGAGGGCCCGAAGAGTTTTCGCATTGAAGTCGAACGCGTTCATATGGAAGAGGACACTGGTAAATCACTTCACGTAGGTGGTGCAACAGGTCGTATCCATGGCGCTGAATACTCACTACTTGATTACAACCGAGCAGGTATTCCATTAGTTGAAATTGTTACCAAGATTGTTCCAGGAACTGGAAAATATGCGCCAGAGGTAGCTAAGGCTTATGTTGCAGAACTTCGCGATATTTTGCGCTCACTTGGTGTTAGCGATGTAAAGATGGAGCAGGGTTCACTTCGCTGTGATGCCAACGTGTCACTTCGCTTAATCGGTGCCCAAACTCTTGGTACCCGAAGTGAGACAAAAAATGTGAACTCACTTCGATCAGTTGAACGTGCGATTCGCGGAGAGATGATTCGCCATGCTGAGCTTCTAAATAAGGGGGAGCGCGTTGTTCAAGAGACGCGTCACTTCCAAGAAGAGTCTGGTCTAACACGCTCTGGCCGCTCTAAAGAGCAGGCCGAGGATTACCGTTACTTCCCAGAGCCAGATTTAGTTCCGGTAACACCAGATGAGGCTTGGATTGAAACGCTTCGCTTAGCTTTACCTGAGCGGCCATCAATTCACCGCAAACGCTTACAAGAGGCTTGGGCTGTGCCCGATAAGGAAATGGCGGCGATGATTAACGCAGATGTTCTAAACATTGTCGAGGCGACAGTCAATTTGGGTGCAGATCCAACGAAGGCTCGAAGCTGGTGGCTCGGTGAAATCTCCCGAATTGCAAATGATAAAGATGTTGCAATTGCTACTCTTGCAATTACTCCCAACGATGTCGCCGAAATTGTGGCTCTCGTTAGCGCAGGCGAATTAACCGATAAGTTAGCGCGCCAAGTAATCGAAGGCGTAATCGCAGGAGAAGGAAAGCCTGCAGCTGTTATTGCAGCTCGTGGAATAAAAGTTGTTAACGATGATGGTGCGCTCATGGCCGCCATTGAAAAAGTCTGCGCCGAACAGGCCGACACTGCACAAAAAGTTCGAGACGGACATTTGCCTGCCGCAGGTGCTTTAATCGGCGCAGTCATGAAAGAGACAAAGGGCCAAGCAGATGCCGCTCGCGTACGAGAGCTTCTACTTGGACACCTTGGTCAGGCTTAATTAGAGAACCAAAGCATCTTCACTTTCGACTAAAGACTCTTTGCCGATATTGATAAAGAAGAACAAGACGATGGCACCAACAAACAACAGGGCGGCACTAAATTTAAATGCCACAGTAAAGCCATGCGTCATTGCAAATGCCTGAACTTTGTCGCCTAAAGCCGAGTTTGCAGTTGCATATGTGGCCGTTGCCGTTGCCGCCACAGTATTAAGGAGCGCGGTACCGAGAGAACCACCAATCTGCTGACTGGTATTTACCATGGCGCTTGCAACACCTGTGTCATCGTGTGAGACGCCGTGAAGCGAGGTCGATGTAAGTGGAATGAACACAAGGGCCATTCCACTGGACATAATCAAAAGCGCTGGCATTACATGTGTTAGGTATGAAGTATCTGGCGTTATGTTCGATAGAAATAAGAGGCCAAGACTTGCAGCGATTAACCCAGGGACCATAAGTGGCTTTGGACCGACCTTTGGAAGTAACTGTGAGGCGATTCCTGCGAAGACAATAATTCCGGCAGTAAATGGAAGGAAGGCAAATCCAGATTTCAAAGGACTGTAGCCAAGGATTACTTGAAGGTAGAGACCTAGAAATAAGAACATTGAAAATAGCCCAGCGCCGACAACAAGTGAACCAAGGTAAGAGCCACCACGGTTGCGCTCGGTAATTATGCGAAGCGGCATGAGTGGATTGGCCACTTTACTTTCTATGATCACAAAGACAATAAGGAGCACTACGGCGCCACCAAGGAAGCCGAGAGTATGGCCATCTGCCCAACCTGATGTTGCAGCTTGGTTAAAGCCATATGTAAGTGAGAAGAGACCTGCTGTTGCAGTAATAACTCCAGGTACGTCATAAGAGTGATCGCCTACAGCCTTTGATTCATGCACAAAACGCGTTGCCAAGAGGAATGCGATTATTGCGATTGGAACGTTGACACCTAAGCACCAGCGCCAAGAGAAGAACTCAGTCAGCGATCCGCCAACGATTAAACCGATAGCAGCTCCTCCACCAGAAATCGCACCCATTACACCAAATGCTTTAGCTCGCTCGGCGGGTACTGTGAAAGTTACAGAAATAATTGCAAGGGCCGCCGGCGCAAGAAGAGCTGCAAAGACACCCTGTAGTGCACGTGCACCAAATAACAGGCCTTGAGTTGATGCGATTCCACCTAATGCTGAAGCGCCAGCAAAGCCAATTAAGCCAATAAGAAATATTTTCTTACGGCCCATGAAATCGCCGATACGCCCACCAAGCAAGAGAAGGGAACCAAAGGCCAAGGTGTATGCAGTAATGACCCATTGCTGATTAGCATCCGTGATGCCCAGATCTACTTTTGCACTCGGGATTGCAATGTTGACGATCGATGAATCTAGAATGATCATTAGTTGCGCAATTGCAACTACAAAAAGTGTTCGCCAGCGATCTGGCGCCTGGCCAGCAGGATAGTTGGGATTTGACACGCAAAAACTCCAATTTCGATTAAATGATTGCTCTCCGGAAGGCTAGAATTATCGCATGCCTACGATGAAGCCGCGCTCTGGACTAGTTACCGATGGAATGGAGCGAGCACCTGCACGTGGAATGCTGCGCGCAGTTGGAATGGGCGATGAGGATTGGGTGAAACCTCAAATTGGTATCGCATCCTCATGGAATGAGATAACACCATGTAATTTATCTCTCGATCGTTTAGCAAAAGCCTCGCGTCAAGGCATCATCGATGCAGGAGGATTTCCAATGCAGTTCGGCACAATCTCAGTCTCTGATGGAATATCTATGGGACATGAGGGAATGCACTTCTCACTGGTTTCGCGTGAAGTAATCGCCGATTCAGTTGAGACTGTTATGCAGGCTGAGCGCCTTGATGGAATGGTTACTTTTGCTGGGTGTGATAAATCACTTCCGGGAATGATGATGGCCGCTGCGCGCATCGATGTAGCAAGTGTTTTTGTCTACGCAGGTTCGACATTGCCAGGTCAAGTTGATGGCAAAGATGTCACGATCATCGACGCCTTTGAAGCTGTCGGCGCATGCGCACGGGGATTAATTACGCAGGAGCGCGTTGATCAAATCGAGCGAGCAATCTGCCCAGGCGAGGGTGCATGCGGTGGAATGTTTACCGCGAACACCATGGCAAGTATTGGAGAGGCAATTGGTTTATCACTTCCAGGATCAGCCGCGCCTCCCGCCGTTGATCGTCGACGTGATGCCTTTGCAGTTAAATCAGGAGCGGCCGTTGTTGAACTAATCCGCGCAGGAATCACAACGCGCGATATTTTAACAAAGCAGGCTTTTGAAAATGCAATCACAATTTTGATGGCACTCGGTGGTTCAACGAATGCAGTTCTGCATTTACTTGCAATCGCACATGAGGCCGACGTTGATTTAGAGCTCAATGACTTTCATTGCATCGGTTCAAAAGTTCCTTTGCTTGGCGACTTAAAACCTTTTGGTCGTTTTGTAATGAGCGACATGGATAAAATCGGGGGAGTTCCCGTAATTCTTAAAGCCTTGCTCGATGCCAAATTGCTGCACGGTGATGTTTTAACTGTAACTGGAAAGACAATGGCAGAAAACTTGGCCGATGTTAATCCGCCAGATCCAGATGGCGAAATTTTGCGTGCAGCCTCAAAGCCACTCTCAACAGATATTGGAATCACGATTTTAGGCGGCTCCCTTGCACCCGAGGGCGCCGTATGTAAAAC
>CANIBB010000050.1:0-7076 GCA_947465575.1 Actinomycetota bacterium
ATGTAATGAAGGAAGAGAAGATGCTTGAGAACGCCACCATGATTGGTGAAACAATCTTGGGACCAGGGCTGATCGAGCTCGCTAAAAAGCACAAGGTCATTGGCGATATCCGTGGCGCAGGAGTGTTCTGGGGCGTTGACTTAGTCAGCGATCGTGCAACGCACGAACCACTTGCACCTTATGGCGCATCGAGTCCAGCTATGAATGAGTTAGTTGCGGCCTGTAAGAAGCTTGGCTTAATGCCATTTAATAACTTCAATCGCATTCATCTATGCCCACCATGCAATATCTCAGTCGAAGATGCAAAACTCGGCCTTGAGATTATTGATAAGGCTTTAGGTGAAATCGGAAAGTACTACACCGGCGCTTAATTAAACGTTGAACCTAAATTCAACGACATCGCCATCATGCATGACGTAGTCCTTGCCTTCCATGCGCACTTTGCCCTTGGCTTTTGCCTCGGCCATTGAACCCGCGGCGATTAAATCATCGAAGGATACGATTTCGGCTTTGATAAAACCCTTTTGGAAATCGGTATGAATAACGCCGGCGGCCATAGGTGCGGTGTCGCCCTTATGAATCGTCCATGCGCGAACCTCTTTAGGGCCGGCCGTTAAGTATGTCTGCAGTCCAAGAGTGCGGAAGCCAACATGGGCTAGCGTTGCAAGACCAGGCTCTTCAAGTCCGATCGACTGCAAGAGTTCGAGTGCATCCTCATCGCTGAGTTCGGCAAGCTCGGCCTCGGTTTTTGCATCGAGGAAAATCGCCTCTGCTGGCGCGACGAGGGCTGCGAGCTTTGTGCGCAGTTCTTGATCGTTAAGTTCGGCGGCATCGACGTTAAATACATAGAGAAATGGTTTAGCAGTGAGCAGCTGAAGTTCGGCAATAAGAGGCAGTTCAACTTTGCTACTAGATAAAGGCTTTCCTGAGTTAAGTACGGCCTCGGCCTCTTTAACTGCATCGACAACGTGTTGACGCTCTTTATTAACACGCGCCTCTTTCTCAAGACGTGGCAATGCTTTTTCAATTGTCTGTAAATCTGCGAGCGCTAATTCAGTGTTGATAATCTCCATGTCACTGGCTGGATCTACACGGCCTTCGACGTGAATAACATCGCCATCGCTGAAAACGCGGATAACCTGACAGATCGCATCGGTTTCGCGGATATTGGCCAGGAACTTATTGCCAAGGCCAGCACCCTCTGATGCGCCCTTAACGATTCCAGCGATATCGACGAAGGAGACGACGGCCGGCAGAAGCGTTTGGGATCCGACGATTCCGGCAAGGGCTGCCAAGCGAGTGTCGGGTACGCCGACGACGCCAACGTTGGGCTCGATAGTTGCAAAGGGATAGTTAGCGGCAAGGACGTTGTTCTTGGTCAAGGCGTTAAAGAGCGTGGATTTACCCACATTTGGCATGCCGACGATTCCGATTGAGAGACTCATAATGGGTAGAGCCTACGCGGAATTGTCGGTGCCGACTGCCACGATAGCCCCATGCCCACTTACATCGTGACTCTTCTCATTGGCCTTCTCGCAGGCGGGGCTATTGGCTATCTCGTAAGCGCTATGAAATCCGGAAACGCTGCCGGTGATCGCGCACTGCTCGATGATTACAAAGCCCAATTGGCCGCAGAACGTGGCAAGACTGAATCTGCCGTTAAGTTAAATGCCGAACTAAACGCGATGAAAGAGTCGGTACAAAAGCTTTCAACTCAATCGCATGAGGCAAATCGAATCCGCACCGAGGCAGAGGCCAAGCTTGAAACGACTATCAATGAGATGCGCCGAGCATCCGAATCCATCTTTGATGAGACGAAGAAGATCGCTGGGGCTTTATCCAATAATCAGACACGTGGAAAATTCGGCGAGGCACAGCTAGAGCTTCTATTGCAGAGTGCGGGTCTGCGCGAAAACCACGAGTACAGCAGGCAGCGATCAACGACCGATGCCGACTCTTCAGGTATTCCAGATATTACGGTGAAGATGCCAGGTGGTAGTTCGATCTTTATCGACTCAAAGTTTCCCTTCGATCGCTTTGTTGAAGCCTTCGGAACCGATGATCAAGGACTGCGCGATGAGTTGCTAACTTCGCATACTAAAGACTTGCTCAAGCACATCGAAGCACTAGCAAAGCGGGGATATCACAAATCTGCAGGCTCCCCCGATTTCGTTGTTCTCTTTGTACCCTTTGAAACACTTCTCTCAGAGGCGCTGCGCATCGATCCAAATCTCCTTGAAAAGGCCTTTAAAGTCGGGGTTACCGTTGCAACACCTACCTCGATGATGGCGCTGCTACGCACTATCGGCTACATCTTTACCCGCAATAAATTAGCTGAAAACGCCGATGAGATTCAAAAGGTGGCCAGTACATTCCTAAAAAATATTACCCTTCTGCACACCAAAATCGTCGCCGTTGGTAAAGCGATTACAACAACTGCAAAGGCCTATGAAGATCTAGTACCCACGGCTGAAAAGACTGTGCTGAGCCCAGCGCGCAGGATTCACAACTTGGGAGTAAGCGGAGATAAAGATAAACTTGCCATTGAATATCCCGAAGCACCGGCTTCGGTGCGCGAACTAAAAAGTAATGAGCTCGGTGGCGATGATGATTTCATCGATGCCGAAGAGGTAGAGGACGAGGATAAATAGGTGAGCGTTATGGACAAGATTACGATTACGGGACCTGGTTTAAAGAAGCAGGGAATCGTTGTGATACAGGCCTTCTTCATCGGCTTCTTTACCTTTATCGAACTCTGGCTGCGCAGCGGTGTCGGCATCATTACGGGTCTAGTTATTCTCGTCTGCTTTTTCGGTGGTATCCGTTTTGGTCGACCAGGTACAACCTATGTCGCAGTCGTTACTCCGCCGCTGGCATTTGCCGCTGCTGCGATCTTCTGGACGCTGATATTCGATGGCTTTAGACCTTCGCGTGTAGGTATCGATGTCATCGCAGCCCTTGCAAGTGAGGCGCCATTTTTAATAATCGGCGCGATCTACGGCTGGTTTGTCTTTCTTAACGCTAAAGCAAAAAAGAAACCGCCTAAAGCTCGCGCTTAATTACTTCTGACCCGCAGCTTTTAGATCTTTTCGAAGCTCGGCTGGAAGAGAGAACAACAGTGACTCTTGCATCGCTGTCACTGTCTCAACATCGCCAAAGCCACGCTCGGCCAGCCAAATCAAAACATCATCGACCAAGATTTCAGGGACAGATGCCCCGCTTGTTAAGCCGATAGTTTCAACATCTGTTAACCAGTGCTCTTGAATCTCTTCGGCGTAGTCGACCAAGTGCGACGCCTTTGCTCCGTATTCGAGTGCAACTTCAGCTAAACGCACTGAGTTAGAGGAGTTCTGAGATCCAACAACGATAACTAAATCGGCCTTGGCCGAGATCGCTTTAATCGCCTCTTGGCGGTTCTGTGTTGCATAACAGATGTCATCACTGGGTGGATCTTGAATATCGGGAAAGCGCTCTTTCAAAATCGCAACGGCTGCCAGAGTCTCATCAACACTCAAAGTGGTCTGCGATAACCAGACTAATTTCTTACCCGGAGTCGGAACAACGTTTCGCGCGCCATCGAGTCCATCAATAACTCGCACCTGCCCAAGGGCCTCACCGGCCGTTCCCTCAACTTCTTCGTGACCTGCGTGTCCAATGAGCAAGATCTCAGCATCTTCGGCGGCAAAGCGACGGACCTCATGGTGGACCTTTGTAACTAATGGACAGGTTGCATCGATGGTTTTTAAATTCCTTGTTGCCGCCTCATCGTGGACACTAGGTGCGACGCCGTGGGCTGAAAAAACAACGGTCTTGCCCTCTGGGACTTCATCGGTCTCATCGACAAAGATTGCGCCTTTAGATTCAAGACTGGCAACGACATGGACGTTATGGACGATCTGCTTTCGAACATAGACGGGGGCTCCATAGAGCTCGAGCGCTTTCTCAACGGTTACAACGGCGCGATCAACGCCGGCGCAATATCCGCGGGGCGCTGCAAGCAAAACTCTCTTAGCCATGGGCGGCAGTCTATTAGGCTCATCCCATGTTCGAAACTTCAAGTGAGGCTCCGGCATCGGTCAAGGTCGTTACTGAAGCGATTAAAGATTATGTCGATCGCTTGGGCCCAATCTGGGTTGAGGGCGAAATCAGCGAGCTCAACGAACGAAGCGGCGTGATGGCCTTTATCCGACTGCGCGATCCAAGTGCCGACATGTCCTTGTCTGTGATGTGTCATAAATCAGTTATCGCTGCAGCGCAGCCATTGCCTCCAAATGCACGCGTTGTTCTCTATGCAAAGCCAAGTTGGTATACGAAAAATGGTTCACTGACTTTATCGGCCCGAGAAATCAGACAGGTCGGAGTAGGCGAACTATTGGCTCGTCTTGAAGCATTAAAGACCCTTCTTGCCGCCGAAGGTTTATTTGATTCAGATCGCAAAGTAGAGCTTCCGCTATTGCCAAAAAAAGTTGGCCTCATCTGCGGGCGCAATACCGATGCTGAAAAAGATGTCGTTGAAAACGCTAAGCGCCGCTGGCCAAGTGTTGTATTTGAAATCCGCGAAGTCACCGTGCAGGGCGCAGCAGCTGTTACTGAGGTCTCGGCCGCGCTTCGCGAATTAGAGGCCGATAGCGATGTAGATGTCATCATTATTACGCGCGGTGGCGGCTCCTTCGAAGATCTACTTCCATTTAGCGATGAAGGTCTAGTGCGGTTGGCCGCATCATGTATTACTCCAATTGTTAGTGCCATTGGTCATGAAAAAGATTCACCCTTGCTGGATTTAGTTGCAGATTTTCGTGCATCGACCCCGACCGATGCAGCAAAACACGTCGTGCCAGATATTGTTGAAGAGATCGAAATGATTGCAGGACTTCGAGATCGGGCCCGCCGAAAGGTCATGAACCTTATTGATTTAGAGAGTGCGCGAATTACTAACTTTCGGGATCGCCCAGTAATGAAGGATCCGCATGTACTCATCACATCTCGCGCCGAAATTATCCTGGCCCTTCGCGATAGATCTCATCGCAGTTTTGGTGGCCATCTAAAGTTAGCTAAAGAAGAGCTTGTTCAGATTAAGGCCCGAGTGCGCGCCCTTTCACCTCAAGCAACGTTAGATCGCGGTTATAGCGTTGTGCAGTTAACTACTGGAGAGATTGCACGAGATGCCAGTAAGTTAAAGGTGGGCGACGTTCTGCGCCTTCGTTTAGCTAAGGGCGAGAGCAATGCCACAGTGACCGCCAACAGTGTGAAGGAGTAGATTTAGCCCATGGTTGATAAGAAGATTTCATATGAGGCCGCACGCGATGAGTTGGCCGAAGTCGTGGCCTCTCTAGAAACTGGAAGTGCAACACTGGAGGAGTCTTTGAAACTTTGGGAGCGCGGTGAAGAGTTAGCAAAGATCTGCCAAGAGTGGCTAGATGGCGCTAAGAAGAAGTTAGATGCGGTTAAGCCGTAAGTACGATGCCAAATTTTTCATACTCAGAGCTTCTCCCCCTTGGAAAAGATGAAACTAAGTACCGTCTTGTAGGCACCGAAGGCGTGAGCGTTGTAAAGCTCGGCGATAAAGAGTTTTTGCAGGTTGAGCCTAAAGCCCTTGAAAAACTCACTGCCGAAGCGATCCACGATATTTCGCACTACTTGCGGCCTGCCCACCTGCAACAGTTATCTAACATAATTAAGGATCCAGAGGCCTCTCCTAATGATCGATTCGTCGCAACTGATCTTTTAAAGAATGCGAATATCTCTGCCGGTGGAATTCTGCCGATGTGCCAGGACACTGGAACAGCGCTAGTGATGGCGAAAAAGGGACAGTTTGTTTTAACGACTTCCAAAGATGAGATCGCGATTTCTCAGGGAATCTACGATGCCTTTACGAAGTTAAATCTTCGTTACTCCCAGATGGCCCCGATTACTACGTGGGAGGAAAAGAACACGGGCAATAATCTTCCAGCCCAGATTGAAATATTTGCTGACAGCGATCACCCAGATGAGTACAACTTCCTCTTCATCGCCAAAGGCGGGGGTAGTGCTAATAAATCATTTTTATACCAAGAAACGAAAGCGATTTTAAATCCGACATCTCTTATGAACTGGCTCGATGAAAAGCTACGTTCGATCGGCACCGCCGCCTGCCCGCCATATCACTTGGCAATCGTCATCGGTGGAACGAGTGCCGAGCACACGGTTAAGACGGCCAAGTTAGCCAGCACTAAGTATTTAGACTCACTGCCAACAAGTGGAGATGCTGCAACTGGCCATGGCTTTAGAGATCTCGAGCTGGAACAGCAGGTTCTCGAACTCACCCGTACCTTGGGAATTGGCGCCCAGTTCGGCGGAAAATATTTCTGCCACGATGTGCGCGTTGTCCGACTTCCCCGTCACGGTGCCTCTCTTCCTATTGCAATCGCCGTTTCCTGTTCGGCCGATCGCCAAGCAAAGGCCAAGATCACAAAGGATGGAATCTTCCTTGAAGAGCTCGAGCGCGATCCAGCGCATTTCTTGCCCGAGACTACAGATGAGCATCTCGATGATGATGTAGTAGCCATCGATTTAAATCAGCCGATGGATGTAATCCGTGCCGAACTCTCCAAACATCCAGTTAAGACTCGTTTGTGCCTGACAGGCACATTAGTTGTCGCCCGAGATTTAGCTCATGCAAAGATCAAGGCGGCAATGGATGCCGGCGCACCTATACCTGAGTATTTACAAAAATACGCGGTCTACTACGCCGGCCCTGCAAAGACTCCAGCGGGATATGCCTCTGGCTCTTTCGGGCCAACGACTGCAGGACGCATGGACTCTTACGTCGAATATTTTCAATCTAAGGGCGGCTCTTTGGTCATGTTAGCTAAAGGCAATCGCTCAAAGGCGGTCACCGATGCATGCAAGAGCCATGGAGGTTTTTACTTAGGCTCTATCGGCGGACCAGCAGCACGCCTTGCACTTGATTGCATTAAAAAGGTTGAGATCTTAGATTTTGAAGAGCTCGGCATGGAGGCCGTCTTTAAGATCGAAGTCGTGGATTTCCCAGCCTTTATCGTCGTCGATGACAAGGGCAATGACTTCTTCGCCGAAAC
>CANIBB010000051.1:0-7032 GCA_947465575.1 Actinomycetota bacterium
ACGGCAAGGTCTGTGTATCTGGACAAGATGCAACTGTTGATGGATTGCGTGCAATTCTTACAGGTGATCTATCAGGAACTGTCTACAAGGCAATCAAGGCAGAGGCAGAAGGCGCAGCAGCTCTTGCAATCGCACTGCTCAATGGCGAAGAGGCAACAACAGCTACGGGTTCTGTAAATAACGGAAGCGTAGATGTGCCTTCAGTTCTCTTGGTACCAGTCGGAATCACAAAGGCCAACGTTAAGGATGTCATCGCAGATGGCTTCCAGACACGTGAAGCCGTCTGTGCCGACATCGAAGACCTCTGCACAGCTAACGGAATCTAATTTCCGCACACGCTAAGCAGTAAGGAATCAGAGTTGCGGCTCGGGGTTTAATACCTTGAGCCGCAACTTCTTTACTAGGATAATTTTATTAGTTAGGACTAACGGCAACTAAAGAAAAGTAGGTAGGTCAATGAGTACACCGATTCTCTCTCTCCGTGGAGTCAATAAATCCTTCGGTCCTGTTCATGTTCTTCGCGATGTGGATTTTGATATTGCCGCCGGTAAAGTAACAGCGTTGGTTGGAGATAATGGCGCCGGTAAAAGCACACTCATTAAATGTATTGCTGGTATTTACACGCCCGACCATGGCGACTTTTTATTTGATGGCAAAAAGGTAGAAATATCGGGTCCGCGTGATGCTACCGCCCTTGGAATTGAAATTGTGTATCAGGATTTAGCGCTCTGCGATAACTTAGACATTGTTCATAATATGTTTTTAGGCCGCGAAAAAAAGCGCGGCTCGGTTTTGGATGAGACTGCAATGGAGTCACTTGCACGTCAGACCTTAGATGGCTTGAGTGTGCGAACCGTTAAATCAATTCGACAAACTGTTTCTTCATTATCTGGTGGTCAGCGCCAAACCGTTGCAATTGCGCGCGCAGTACTGTGGAATAGCAAGGTCGTGATCTTGGATGAACCAACTGCAGCCCTTGGAGTTGCCCAGACTGAGCAGGTCTTAAATCTTGTTCGTCGCTTAGCCGATAATGGCCTGGCCGTTGTTTTGATTAGCCATAACTTAAACGATGTATTTGAAGTCGCCGATAATATTGCCGCTCTTTATTTGGGCCAGATGGCGGCTCAAGTCGATAAGAATGAAGTGATCCCAAGGCAAGTCATCGAGTTGATTACTACTGGAAAATCTGCTGGTGTAGAGAGCACAGGTGCAAAGAAATGAGTACTTCTACCGCGAGCGATACTGGCGCTGAAAAGGCAACATTAAAAGGGGCGATGCAAGATTATTGGTCTCGGATAAAGGCTGGAGACATCGGTTCACTTCCAGCAGTCTTAGGGCTAGTCGCTCTTTGTATTGTCTTTGGCTCATTATCTAGCGTGTTTTTGACTCCGGGAAACTTTGCGAATCTTTTGACTCAGGCAGCTGCAGTGATTGTGATCGCGATGGGCTTGGTTTTCGTCCTTCTTCTTGGCGAAATCGATCTTTCAGCTGGCTATACAGCTGGTGTAACAGGCGCAGTTCTAGTCATCTTAATTACCAATCACGATGTGCCGTGGTACTTGGCGCTCCTTGCTGCGATTTTTGTTGGTGTGGTTTTGGGATTTGGACTCGGCACTTTAGTTGCCCGTCTTGGAATCCCATCTTTCGTTGTGACTCTGGCAGCTTTTCTGGCTTTCCAAGGAATCTTGCTTTTGCTTGCTGGTGAAGGCGGCACAATTCGCGTAGAAGACAAGACAATTTTGGCTGTCGAAAACTCCAACTTAACGCCGACGCTTAGTTGGCTCTTTTTCATCACCGTTTCAACGATATATGTTCTTATGGGTTTGAATCGAATGAACTCTCGCCGTAAAGCGGGTTTGAAATCTGAACTCAAGAAACTTTGGATATTAAAGACCGCTGGGCTTCTTGGTATTACTGGACTCGCTGTCTTTGCACTCAACGTTGAACGCAGCAATAATCCGGATTTAGTAAGCCTTAAAGGAATTCCATACGTGGTTCCGGTCATTTTACTTATTCTTGTGATTGGAACATTCGTTCTAAGTCGCACAGCATTCGGTCGCCACATCTATGCCGTTGGCGGCAACGCTGAAGCTGCACGTCGTGCAGGTATTAACGTTAAACGCGTTCGTATCGCAGCCTTCATGATCTGTTCTGGCCTTTCAGCAATCGCTGGAATGATCTTTGCCTCTCGCCAAAACTCTGTCTCTCCCACAACCGGTGGAAGTTCAACGCTTCTATATGCAGTTGGCGCCGCTGTTATTGGCGGAACATCATTGTTTGGCGGAAAAGGAAAGATGCGAGATGCGATTCTTGGAGGCCTAGTCGTTGCCGTAATCGATAACGGCATGGGTCTTTTGGGCTATGCCGCTGGCATCAAGTTCATTGTTACCGGTCTAGTTCTCTTGGTTTCTGCTGGAGTCGATGCGATCTCTCGTAAGGGCGCTAGCGTCTAACTAAAACTACTTAATACATGACCCATCCGCCATCAACATTTATGACTTGACCGGTTACGAATGAAGAGTCAGCACTTGCAAGAAATAAGAAGGCCCCGGCAAGATCCATTGCAACGCCTCGGCGCTTGAGTGATTGCTTAGTAAAGATATTTTCTGCGACCGCAGCTTGATCGGGAGACTCCTCTAACTCTTGTTCTGTCTGTATAGCACCAGGCATCACTGAGTTAACTCGAACTCCATCAGAGCCAAGTTCGCGTGCCAAAACACGAGTCATCCCGATAACAGCTGATTTGGAAGTTGAGTAGTGAAGCTTTCCTGCTTGTCCCGTTTCAACCATAACCGAGGTGACGGTAATAATTGATCCATGAGTCTTTTTAAGATCTTCATATGCCGCTTTTGCTAATAACCATGTCGCCCGCACGTTAACGTTTTGTACCAAGTCCCATTCATCTGTCGAGATTTCATTCCACTTAGTCGCAGATGAGGCGGCAGCATTAGCAACAATTATGGAAATATCTCCGAGAGCTTTCCTCGTTTCATTGACCAGGAGTTGCGGAGCATTCGCATCGGCGAGATTTCCAGCAATAGCAATTGCCTTGCCACCATTGCTGTTAATCTCTTCAGCAAGTGCATCTGCAAGTTCTTTCATCTTCGCATTAGGCTCGTACGCAATGGCAACGGCGGCGCCATTGGCACTAAAGAGTCGCGCAACTGCCGCACCGATGCCGCGTGATCCCCCTGTAATTAGTGCTACCTGCCCAGCAAGCCGTGCCTGTGTCATTGCATTCCCTTCAAACAAAATTAGACCATAACTATTGCATAAACTTGTGTATTAAATCTGAGCTAGGCCTAATCCACGTAAGTCGGCGAAGCGGTTTTCTGCCTCGGCCTCTTCCATACGCCAAATAACACGTAACCCTTGAAGGCTTCCCACTGCATCGGTTAAGGGTGTAGCTCCAGTCTCGATGCACTCTAAAAAGTGAGCGAGCTCGCCTTGTAAGTATTTTGAAGCAGATTGCGTTTGCATGAGAATTTCTGCATCCTTGACATCAGGGGAGAGTGTTCCAGCAAGTCCGCCCTTAGGGGTTGGACCTTTAAAACCGTGGTGGGCATAGAGAATTCCGTTGGTGATGTCGGCTTCAAGCATCCCGCGCTCTGCTTGAACATGAATGCTGTATCCATGCCGAGTGGCACGTGCACCCCATGTCCCGAAGTGATGTCCCATCGCACCAGATTCGAAAACAATAACCGCATCGCTGGTACCTTCCTTTTCCATCCACGGAGTACCAAGCCGAGTACCCAAGTGAACTCCCTTAACCGGATTTCCAAGAAACCAGAGCAGCAAGTCTATGTAATGGCATCCGTGGCTAAAAAATTGACCTCCGCCAAGTTGCTCTGCAGATCTAATCCAATGCCCTGGTGGTGGTTCTGTATGTTGTTCGGTATAAATGCCGACATGAAATATTTCGCCCAAATACTTTGCATCGATGAGCTCTTTAAGTTTTACGACCAAGGGTTGAAAGCGCATGGGATAGGCAGTCATCAGGGTTTTACCAGTTGCCTTGGCTGTGTCGATTAGATCTAAACACTCATCTTCTGAGACAGCCATGGGCTTTTCCATCAGAACATGCTTTCCAGCTTTAAGCGATGTCACACCCATCTCATGATGGAGATTGTGAGGAGTTACAACCAATACTGCATCTACATAAGGAAATAAGTCTCTGTAGTCTTGAACAGCATGATCTGCTCCCAAGTTGGCTGCAGCATGTTGTGCCCTTGAAATATCAATATCGGCCGTACCGGTAATTACAACGCGATCGGCAAGAGCATTAAAGGTTTCTTGATGAGCACCTTCCATGTCACCACAGCCGATGATTCCTAATCTGATTTTGCTCATAGAGCTCTTACCAAATTGTTGTTCCACCATCGACCACAATTGCTTGACCGGTCACAAACGACGACGCTGGCGAAGTTAAGAATAGGATTGATGTTCGGAGTTCACCTGGTTGCCCAATTCGGCGCATTGGAATAGCCCCAGAAACGGCATCGAGTATTGGTCCTGGTCCGAAAGCGATGCTATTGGCTGGACTAAAGAATGGTCCAGGACAAATTGCATTAACTGTCACGCCATGTTCGCCGCCAGTTGCTGCTAAGAATTTTGTAACCCCCAACAATGCATGCTTGCTTGCATAATATGATGGCATATCGTTACCGAGCCCCGGTAAAAGTCTTGGATCGCCAACTTGGATTCCGCAAATTGAGGAAATATTGACAACTCTTCCCCATCCTCGCTCCATCATCCCAGGCATAAATTTCTGAGCAAGCCAATACGGAGATTCAACGTTTAGCACCATGATTCGACGCCAGTCTTCAGACTGCTCTTCCGCCCATGGTTGTCTGTGAGAAAGGCCCGCGTTGTTAACAAGGATGTCAATGTCGCCAATCTCTTTCGCCAAGCGATTAACATCTTTTAAATCTGTCATGTCACAGGCAATTGCCGAAAGAAGTGGGTATTTTTTAGAGCGCTCTTTGACTACTTCATCGATAAACTCTTTTCGCCGGCTACTAATGACAACACTGGCACCTGCATCAAGTAATGCTTCAGTAAATTCAATTCCGAGTCCGTCGCCTCCGCCAGTGACTAATGCTCTACGGCCTGTTAGATCAAACTCTGAAAGGCTTCCCATTGCGACTCCCTCTTAGACAATTCTCATGAACCCTTGACTTTCTAATGATATTAAAACATTCTGTAACCCCAATAGCAACACTTTTCTAATTAACTAGTAGATAAAAATAAAGAGGAGATTCCGCATGCTGAAGTCTTTATCCCTAGCGGGTTCGCGAGCCCTTGTCACAGGTTCTGGCTCTGGAATCGGGCGACAGATTGCCCTTGGATTTGCAGAAGCCGGTGCGGAAGTTATTTTGGTCGGCCGACGCCTTGATGCACTTGAACGCACCGCTGCGCTCATCAAGTCAGAGCATAAAAAAGATGCCGTGCTAATTTCTGCAGATATCACGACCGAAGGAGGCATCACAAAGATTGCAAAGGATGCCGGACGAGTTGATGTTCTGTGCAATAACGCTGGTGCATCAGATTATGGTCCTTGGCAAAGTATCTCAATGGAGAAATGGCGAAATACTTTTGCCGTAAACGTGGATGCGCCATTTCGCCTCTGCCAAGTTTTCGCGCCATCGATGATGGAGCGGGGTTTCGGCCGCATTATTAATATTGGATCTGTCTATGGAGGAATGGGTGGAAATCCCGCCCTTTATCCAGGCATGGATTGGGATATTGCCCCATATTTTGCTAGCAAACACGCCGTCCACGGTATTACGCACTACCTTGCACCGCGCCTTGCGCTACATGGAACCACCATCAATACGCTCTCACCGGGTGGTTTTGCAGGATCAGAGATGAATGAACAGGCCGGAGCTGGAGGCGAGGCAATGCTAAACGCCTTCTATGACGCAGTCCCCATGCGTCGTTTAGGTGGTCCTGATGACATTTCCGCTGCGGCGGTTTTTCTAGCCTCCATCGGATCTAAGTACATGACAGGCCAAAACCTCACGATTGATGGAGGCTGGAGTATCTGGTGAGTTTCCGCCTACCAGAAATCTTTATCAAAAAGAGACAAACTCTTCATTGCCTAACGACAGTAGGCATGATTTGATTCATATCACACTAGTTACTTTATTCTAGATAAAGGGGAGATTAAATGAAAAGAATCATTACTCGCCGCGTGGGGGTACTCGCCGCTATCGGTTTGGCCACAAGCCTTGCCGTTACTGCAGTTCCAGCACAGGCAGCAGATGTAACTCTCAAGTTGGTGATGGCTTCTTATACAGATGACATGTCACCGTATTATATCGATTTAATCAAGCGCTTTGAGGCAGTAAATCCTGGAATCAAAGTTGATCTCGATGTAGTTGCTTGGCCAGAAATTGGAACAAAGGTAAAGACTCTGATTGCATCAGGGCAATCACCAGACATCGTTAATAACGACGAGTTCTCAGCGGAAGCTGCTGCGGGACTTCTCTACAAGGCAACGGAAATTGTTAGCGCAGCAACACTTGCTGACATCATCCCCGCCTTCATGAAAAACTCTGAGTACAACGGGGTTGCAATGGCGGTTCCAGATCTTGCATCTGCTCGCGCATTCTTCTACAACAAGGACATACTCAAGGGTGCAGGCGTTAAGAAGGCTCCAACAACATGGGCAGAACTGCTCGATGCTTCCAAGAAGATCAAGAAAAAGTACCCAACTGTTTATCCAGTAGGTCTTCCGCTTGGACCTGAAGAGGCTATGGCAGAACTCACAGTATGGGGCGGCGGAAATGGTGGACGTTTGTATAACGCAAAAACAAATAAGTACACCATCGATTCTCCACAATACCTAGGTGCGCTTAACTTCCTTAAGAGTTTAGTTGACCAGAAACTCACTCAACCAAACCCAGGAACATGTAACCGTACTGACTGCGCATGGACGCTCTTTGCTAAGGGCAAGATTGCGATGGTTAACGGTGGCGTATTCCTACCTGACTGGTTAAGCAAGAATGGTGGTTCTGCAATCAATTGGGG
>CANIBB010000052.1:0-6896 GCA_947465575.1 Actinomycetota bacterium
AAAATTCGCCGTGGTGTTGAAAGTGTTTGCCAATCATTTTCTGAAAGGCCTAATTGATCTACTGCTGTGCGTAATTGCGCGCGCGCAGTTTCGAAAGCTGACTCCGTTGTCATGAGATGAATCTATTAGATGGCCATAAAAAAGACTAATTGACACCTATTACAAGGCTTTTTCAATAATAACCATCAATTAATCAGGGCAATAATTTTCTATTGAGTGTTAGCCCCGCGCAATTATCAAACTTCTTAGACGGCAGCCTTAACGAAAACCGGCATATCCAGAAGCGAAACACTAACTGGGGCACCTGCAATAAGTCCGACCGAGTCAGAGCTAGGCAATTGCGCAGTAATACGTGTTCCATCGGGAAGTGAAATAGTTAGGCGACAAGTTGCACCGAGAAAACTGGCCGCAAAGATCTTTGCAGTACCAGATTTATTGGCAACTACATCAATGTTTTCTGGTCTGATCAACGCGATACCCGAGCCAGATGTAATAGAGCCAGGCAAGGTTTTAACAACACCGCCGAGGATTTCAATACTGCCACTGCTTACATTTCCAGCCATTGGATTAGTGAGGCCAACGAATTCGGCTACGAAGGCCGTACTTGGTCGGTCGTACATTTCGGCCGGGGCGGCGATCTGTTCTAAACGACCACTGCGCATAACTCCGACGCGATCGGCGATACTCAACGCCTCTTCTTGATCGTGGGTTACGAACAAAGTAGTCGTTCCGAGCTCCAGTTGAATGCGACGGATCTCTTCGCGCAATTGCGTGCGGACCTTGGCATCAAGGGCTGATAATGGCTCATCAAGGAGTAAAACCTTTGGTGATATTGCAAGTGCGCGGGCCAGTGCTACGCGCTGCTGCTGGCCACCAGAGAGTTGGTAGGGATAATGATTTGCGTGAGTAGATAGACCAACGAGCTCTAGTAGTTCACTAGAGCGGGCTTTGCGCTTATCTCCTGAGGTTTTGTGCGCGCGAAGCTTCAAACCATATTCAACGTTTTCACGTGCGGTCATATGTGGAAATAGAGAGTAAGCCTGAAAAACCATTCCCATTCCGCGCTTATTTGCATTTTGGAAGGTGACATCTTTGCCATCAACAATCATTTGCCCGCGATCGAGCTCTTGCAGACCGGCCAATGCGCGAAGGGCCGTGGTCTTGCCGCAACCTGAAGGACCAAGTAAGGCCACTAGTTCACCTTGTGCGATATCAAGGCTTAAGCCATCGAGGGCTTTGACTTTGCCAAAGTGCTTAGCAAGGTCAACTAACTGTACATATGCTGATGAGCTCAACGTATGGGTCCTTATCTCTTAGGCGATGTCAACGTCAAGGACTGCGCCTTGGCGTTTTTTGTTAGGAATTATGAGAAGTAAAGTGAGAACAAAGATCAATGAAGCAAGGGATACTGCAACTGCAATGCTTCCGCTATTTAAGCCAATTTGAGCGATAACGACTTGGAAAGTCTTGTAGTTAAGAATATTTGAGATTGTGTACTCTCCAAGGACTAAAGCAATTGCAATAAAAGAGCCGTTGATGATTCCAGTTCTAATTGTTGGCATTATGATGCCAAAAATTACGCGAGGAATTGTTGCTCCGAGCGTCCTAGCGGCTTCGGCCAGAGTATGAATGTCAACGGCATCAAGGGCAGCTGAAAGGGAGCGGTAGGTATACGGCAAAATTAACATCGAGTAAACACCGGCCAAAGTGATCGGTGACTCGGTTAAATTAATTGAAATCCATCTATATAAAGGCGCGACTCCGACAACAATGACGATGGCTGGAATGGCCAGAGGCAGTAGGCACAACAATTCGAATGGGCGTCGAAGAATCGGCAGTTTTAGATGCACCCAGATCGCCGTTGGCACGATCAGGAAGAGAATAATCGCCATCACAATCAGAGCAGTAATAAGGGAACGCGTAATTGCAATCGTCAAATCAGGTTGCGTTGCAATTGCTCGCCAAGAGTCAAGAGATCTGCCAGTAGCGCCAAGCGAGAATGGTTTAGTTGAAAAATCCACCATAGAAACTAAAGGCATTAGTAAGTAGAAGGCAACTACAAAGATAATGAAGTATCGCCAGATTTTGACGCCTAGAGATTTCTTCATCGTCGTTGCTCCCACTTACTTACTCGACGGCGAAGCAGGGCGTACAAGGACATCGCAAAGACCACGACAATGACCATAAAGACCGATAGGGATTTAGCTTCTGCGGGATTTGCACCGCCTACCTCGCTATTTAGCGCGCCAGCAATTTGAAGCGGAGTTAAAAAATCTCTCATATTTATTAATGTGGCAGCGGTGGCATATGCAGACAGCGAGTTAACAAAGAGCAGCAGGGCCGCTCCAGCAAAAGATGGAGTCAAAATTGGAATTCCAACGCGCAGCCAGTATTCGTAAGCTTTTCCACCCAGAGCATCTGATGCTTCTCGCCACTGAGGTTTCAAATTCTCAAGCGTTGGAAGGAAGACCAATACCATTAAAGGGATTTGGAAAAATGTGTAGAGAACGGCAAGGCCATTTCGACCATAAAGCCAGGTTGAATCAGCGAGAAAAGTATTGGGAAAGTACTTAACGGCAAAAGATGAGACTAAACCATTAAATGCGAAGGTAGCTAAAAATGCGAAGGTGAGCATGATGCCACCAAATTGTGCTAACACGCTGCTCAATGCCACTGATACTCTATAAAAGAGACCGCCTGGTTTGCCGGACACCAGCGCCCAGGCAAATAAACCACCCAGAATTGAACCGATTATTGCAGTTTGAAGTGAAATTGTTAGCGAGTTAGCGAAAGCATGTCGTGCGATTGGGGAGTTATAAACCTCTAAAAATGTTACTGTGCTAAATGCGCCATCGCCATCTTGAAATGCACCAACAATGACATTGATTGTTGGGTAAATTAGAAAAACACCGGCAAGTGCTAAAAAGGGAAGAACTCCTAGATAGGAAGTTTTGCCACGCCAATACCGAGAACCGGTTCCGCCATTGGCGGAACCGGTTCTCTTATATTGAAGTTGAGTCAATTACTTGACCACTACCGTATTAATTTGTTACGAACCTACTGCTGCAGGCCATGCTGTCTTTAGGTAAGTACGAGCTGCAAGTGTCTGTGCAGCAGATGCTGCTTCAGCACTAATCTTGCTCTTACCAATTGCAGCGATTCCCTCAGCTGGTGCACGGCGAGTCTTTACAAGCCATACCCATAGCGTTGGAGTTGCTCCACCGATAGCAAATACCTTTGCACCAGTCTCGCCAAGTGTGTACTCCATCCAGAGACGGGCACATGCTGGATGTGGAGCCCAAGCAGATACTGCGCTGTGGTATGTAGATCCAACAGATGCTGGTGTGTACATCTTCCATGACTTACCGGCAGCTGCAAATAGCTTAACTACGCCAGCTTGAAGGTAACCATTGTCAATTACTACTGGAGTTTGACCAGAGATAATTGTTGCCTGTGAAGGATTGACTAGAACAAAGTTGCCGGCATCCTTCATTTTCTTGAAGAAATCGACGCCCTTTGAGATGTCGTCAAAACTTCCACCGAGTGCCTTATTGATCATGTAAACGCCGTTCATGCCGGCAGTTGACCCTAGAGGATCTCCGTTAAGAGTGATCTTGCCCTTGAACTTAGGAAGCAATAGATCGTTCAAGCTAGTAATAGTTCCAAGTGAACCGTCGTAACCGATTGTCATTGTTCCTGTGTAGTTAGGTGTTACTTCAGCAGTTGGGAAAGCTGATGAACCTAGTAGGTAAGACCAAGTCTTAACTTTGTATGGAGCAAAAGTTCCAGTACCAACATACTTAGCTGCAACTGCTAGACCAATGTCAAAAACATCTGGAGCACGATTTGTGCCCTTGAGTTGATTTGACTGATCAATTTCGGATTGTGATGACGCCTCTGGATCTGCCTCATCGATTTTTACTCCGTATGCTGCTTTGAAGCCAGTAAGCATGTCTTCATAGTTTGCCCAGTAGTGAGGCAATGCAACAACGTTTAGCTGTCCTTCTTTCTGGCAAGCCTTCACTAGTCCAGACATACCGCCACCTTGTGAGGCGCTTGTAATCTTGGCGTAGTTAGTTGCAGCAGATGCTGACGATGTACTCATTACAGGAATCGCTAATGCAACGACGAGGGCCGCTGCTAGTGATCCACTGGTGATTTTTGTAAATTTCACTCAGTTCCTCCTATTTGTAAGTGGTATGTATTTTCCTCATACATCCTGATCATTTGCAGTCCATGTGATGACTGCAAGAGATCCGGCATTTTGTACTTACCTTGGCCCATCCGGAGCCAAAATTTTTCTGCGCTCTCTTGTTATAGAAAGGTATAGAGGTAGCCCTGCTAGGGGATAGTGTCCATAACTTAACCCTTGCGGGGCGGTAAGTCCAAGGCCAACACTTACATGAAAGCCAACTAGAAGTTAATTTTTGACGACTCGATATGAGGCAAGGCTTGCATCTGTTGCATAGGCGATACGCACGCCCGCGGCCTTTGTCACCGCTAAGCCGTCAATTATAACTTTTGTTAATAATTCGCCAGGTGCCACGACCGCTACGCCTGGAGGATAGGGCGCTATTAGGTCGGCTGAGATCCGGCCAACTGCATGGCCCGCTGCCACCATTTCGGTTTCGGAAAAGTAGGCCTCACGCATAGATAGCGCAACGGTTGGGGTAACTGACCAACTCAGAGAGGTAGCAGTAGCACGTGGTCCTTTTTGCTCAGTCTTAAGGATAGGTATAAGCGTTGAAGCTAGTTGATCGAAATCCTCTTTTGTATCGGCCAACGTTGCCAAGAAGACCACAGTGTCACTATCGGCCATTTCAACGCGAATGAATTGGCTCTGTAGCGCTTTTTCAATATCAACACCTGAACCACCTAATTGATTGGCGCGCAAAACAATTTTTGTTGGATCAAATCTTCCCGAAGGGAAATCACTGGGGCTTAGAAAGATTGGAAGATCAAAGTGCGACTGCACTTCATTTTTAAATGCTGCAACATCTTCAACTAACTGTGAAATTAATTCCTGACCCCGAGTTTGTAAAAGCGCTCTGCAACCATCAATTGATGCTAACGGTGCTCCGGCAGGTGATGTCGTGTGGGTCGTTTCAAAACTTTGTTCAATACGATCTAAGTTTAAATATCTTCCTTGCGCAATGAGTAATGCCGATGCACTGTAACCTGGCAGGGCTTTGTGAGTGCTTGTTATTAAGGCATCTGCCCCCATCGCCAAACAGTGTGCAGGCACTAAAGAAGAAAAGCCAAAGTGGCCGCCCCATGCCGCATCAACAATGACTGGAATCGCATGGGCGTGTGCTGCATTGATGAGTGCGGGTAGATCCGACAACGTGCCTAAATATCCTGGCTCAGTTAATAAGAGTGCGATTGGTTTTTGGTCGATTATTTTTTCGAACTCAGCTACGGGAATTCCGATGGGTACACCGGTTGCCGCATCAATTTCGGGTGATAGCCAGATTGGCTCTAAGCCTGCTAAGACAAGTGCGCTTAAAACGGAGCGATGCGCGGTACGAGAGAGAGCAACTTTATCTCCCGGTTTCCCTAGGGCTAAAATCATCGCTTGATTTGCATGGGTTGAGCCACCAGTTGAGAAACGCGCATAGTCGGCGCCCCACAATGTGGCAGCTAGCGCTTCGGCTCTTTTTAATACGTGATTACTCAATTTAATCTCATCAAGACCTCCATATAAAGGAGTATCGCTATCGACGACTAAACCCAAGCCGGCATCTAAGCGTGTGGCTCGCTGTTTATGCCCCGGAATCGTGAACGGTTGGCGCTTGTGCTCGAAATAAGAAAGGTAGGCATCTAGCAACGGTGCCGAAACTCTCAGTGAACTCATGGCTTCAGCCTAACTTTTAGGGCGGTGCATGGGAAATATGGCCTTAGACTTTCACCATGGACACACTTACTAATCTCACCCAAGAGCGTCGTTTGGTCACTGCAATCCCGGGACCGAAATCTATTGAAGCGCTCAAGCGCCGAAGTGAAGCGACATCTGGTGGATTGGGCATGGCGATTCCAGTCATTATCGAGCGCGCGAGCGATGCGATTTTGCTCGACATCGACGGTAACCAGATTATTGACCTTGGATCGGGTATCGGCGTTGTTAACGTTGGTAACTCTGCTAGCCGTGTGGTCGATCGCGTGATCGAACAGGTACAGGCATTTACACATACCTGTTTTACGGTAGCTCCTTACATGAACTACATCGAAGTCTGCGAAAAACTTAACGCAATCACACCAGGTACACATAAAAAGAAATCGCTTCTAGTTAATTCAGGTGCCGAGGCCGTTGAAAATGCTGTAAAGATTGCGCGCCATTACACCAAGCGTCCAGCTATCGTCGTTTTCGAGCACAGCTACCACGGCCGTACAAATTTAACGATGGCATTGACTGCCAAGAACATGCCCTACAAAGAGGGCTTTGGCCCATTTGCACCAGAGGTTTATCGCGTACCAATGCCATATTCATTTCATTGGGTTGGCGATCAGGCAACGATTACAGAAGATGCAATTGCAATGGTCACTCACAAAATTGATAAAGAGATAGGCGCACACAACGTTGCTGCAATTCTAATCGAACCGATTCAAGGCGAAGGTGGATTCATAGTTCCACCTAAGGGTTTCTTGCCAGCGTTGGCAAAATACTCGACTGATAATGGGATCGTATTTATAGCCGATGAAGTGCAAACAGGTTTTGCGCGCACTGGCCATATGTTTGCCGTTGAAGAAGAGAACGTTGTGCCAGATATTGTTGTAACAGCTAAAGGAATCGCAGGTGGACTTCCACTTGCAGGCATTACAGGTCGCGCCGAAATAATGGACTCAGTCCATGCTTCAGGACTCGGTGGAACTTTTGGTGGAAATCCACTGGCATGTGC
>CANIBB010000053.1:0-6862 GCA_947465575.1 Actinomycetota bacterium
AGTATTGGGGTATGGGGTAATTGGCAGCCCTGCTGATTCTGGTTCAGTAAGTCTAGGTTCGAGTCCTGGTACCCCAGCGAACTACGCACGTACAACTGAATATGTTTTGTCCTAGTTATAAAAAGATTTACAGGCACGGCCCCGTCGTCTAGCGGCCTAGGACTCTGGCTTCTCAAGTCAGCTACGAGGGTTCGAATCCCTTCGGGGCTACGTATGGTTTCTTTGGTGAAGGTCCTTCCGGCCTTCATGGCAACTGCCTTCTTATTAGCGTTAGTGCCAGGTCAAACCGTTGCAATGATGTTGCGCCAAGCAATTGTCGGCGGGACCAAGACTGCCTATACGACATTAATTGGAACCAGTAGCGCACTTATTTTTTGGGGTGCGGCTTCGGCAATCGGTCTATCGCAAATCTTCGCTAGATCTCAGGCGGCTTACACGGCTCTAAAATTTGCAGGTGTTGCATTTCTAACTTTCCTAGCGCTGCAAACTCTATGGTCATTGCGCAAAGAGTTTGGAAAATTCGATTATGAAGGAAACGCTAAGACTGGGCTAGGACCGGCATTTCGCTTGGGACTTATCACTAATCTTACAAATGTGAAGGCCGCCGTTTTTGCAGTCGCTTTCATTCCAGCATTTGTCCCAGCAGATTTTAGTTTAGGGTGGGGAATATTCATTCTCTCTATCGTGCAATCACTAGTTTCGGCATCGTGGTATTCATTCCTCATCAGTATTATCGGAAGGGCTACCACTACATTGGCCAAACCTAAAGTGCGCCGTGCGCTAACCGCCTTTTCAGCAGTTGGAATTCTCTTTCTTGCGGCAACTCTGTTGCTTACCTCACCGCGGTAGTGACAGGATGATGGCGTAGAATAACCACATGCGAGTTATTAATTCAGAGCAGTTAAAATCGATTCTCGCAAATCTCCCAAGTAATCCACGCATAATCGCATCCGGTAATTTCTCTGCACCTCGGACCCTGCTTAAGATTGCCGATGAAGTAATTCCAGAGTTTAGATTGCACATGCTCAATGCTCATGGGGATATTCCAAATCGCGATGGCATTACATATGAAACTGCCTTTGTTGGTCCAGCAATGCGCAACCATCCCCGACTTGATTACATTCCATCACGGCTTTCTTTATTGCCTGTATTAATTCGTAACTTCTATCGCCCCGATGTTGTCTTTCTGCATACTTCTACACAGCGCTTTGATACCGTAAGTCTTGGAACAGAAGTCAATATTTTGCCCAGATCAATTGAAACTGCTCGAGCCCATGGCGGTCTGGTTATCGCACAGTCAAATAAGCAAATGCCCTATACATATGGTGATGCCCAGATATACGACAGCGAGATTGATTATTTAGTTGAAGTCGATGAGCCATTACAAGAAAAGCCCGCTGTTCCGATTACCGATATTCAAGCTCAAATTGGAAGTCGGATCGCGAGTTTGATTGAAGATAACTCAACACTCCAATTAGGAATTGGGGGAGTACCGGATGCGGTTTTGATGGCTCTTAAAGATCGAAAAGGGCTGCGCATCTGGACGGAGATGTTTTCCGATGGTGTCCTCGAGTTAAGTAGAGCTGGAACCCTCGATGAGGAGGTTCTCATTACCGCATCCTTTGTATTCGGAAGCAATGAGCTGTACCAATGGTTAGATCTAAATAAGAAAGTGCGAATGCTACGGACCGAGCGCACTAATGACCCATCTCAAATAGCGCGCCAAGCCAAGATGGCCTCGATCAATAGCGCTCTAGAAGTTGATTTATTTGACCAAGCAAATGCCAGTCATGTGCGAGGCAAAATCTATAGCGGCTTTGGTGGCTCTACCGATTTCATAGTCGGTGCACTACATAGTCGTGGTGGTCAGTCATTTGTAGCCCTGCCCTCATGGCATCCGAAGGCCGATGTCTCCACGATTGTGCCGAGATTACAAAGCAATGTCACGCACTTTCAACACTCCTATGTCGTCACCGAACAGGGCGTAGCTGCCTGCTTCGGACATTCGCAGAATGATCAAGCGATAAATATTATTCATAACGCGGCGCATCCAAGTGTGCGAGAAGAGCTGATTTCAAAGGCCAGCGAATTCGGCCTTATTTAACCCGCTAGTTCAAGGGGCCACTCATCGATGGGTGATTGGCTAAGTGGAAGCATCTTCCCATCCTTAGTGGTAATCGAAATGAAAGTTAGCGCCTGCTTTCCATCGATAGTCTTGGCTTTGCTTACAGTAATCTCAACTTCGGCATAGTGAAGTTTTCCAGCATCACAGCTCGGCTCGCAGTCATTAATTTGATAGATACCTTCACCTGATGCACCCTTGGCGCTCCACGAGAGCCACGTGATTTTGTCGATTCCTACGCTGGTATCGCCACAAAACTTGAGCATTGCCGTTGGCTTGTAATCTAAAATTCCACAGTTCGTAACATAAACCTGCGTTGTGACGGCTCGATTAACAAATATGTAGCCACCAAAGCCTAATCCGATGATTGTTGCAAGAAGTGCAACCCACCCTTTCGACTGCCTGATAGACATTTTTAGAAATCTATCTCTGAGAGTTAATGTGACTCACGGGTTACGGCTGGACCGCTTGATCCAAGTAAGAAATCTAAATCTGCACCTTTATCTGATTGCATAACGTGATCTATATACATTCGCTGCCAACCACGAGACGGATTGGCGTAAGCATCTTTGGACTTAGTTGATGGCGTTCGTTTGCTAATCTCTTCATCGGTTAATTTCACGTTTATGGTTCTTGCAAATACATCTAACTCGATTATGTCGCCAGTTTGGATTATCCCGAGTGGTCCTCCCGCTGCCGATTCAGGGGCAACATGCAAAACTACGGTTCCGTAAGCTGTTCCACTCATTCGACCATCACAGATACGGACCATATCCGTAACTCCTTTAGCCAGAATTTTGCGTGGAAGCTGCATGTTTGCAACTTCAGGCATTCCTGGATAGCCCTTTGGACCGCATCCACGAAGCACAAGGACACTATCTTCGGTTACTTCTAGATCATCATTATCGATTCGTTCATGAAAATCTTCGACACTTTCAAAGACAACTGCGGGGCCGGTATGTTTTAAAAGATGTGGACTTGCAGCCGAGGGTTTTATCACGGCTCCAAGTGGGGCTAAATTCCCACGAAGTACCGCGATTCCAGCCTCTACTTGAAGCGGATTCTCTCGAGTTCTGATTACATCTGCGTCGTAGATAGTGCCTTCGCCCAGAGTGGCAACAAGTGAGTCACCAGTTACGTTAATTGCCGCTGGATTGAGCGATGCCTCAAGTTGGCGAAACACTGCATGTAATCCGCCGGCACGGTGGAAATCCTCCATCAGATACTTTCCAGATGGCTGCAGATTTACGATTAAGGGAATTCTCGATCCAATTGCATCAAAGTCATCAAGGGTTAGGTCAACGCCTAATCGACCTGCAATTGCTAAGAGATGAACCACGGCGTTAGTAGAGCCACCAATTGCCGCTAAGGCAACAATTGCATTTTCAAAAGAGGCCTTAGTCATGATCTGACTTGGCTTGAGATCGCGCTTAACCATTTCGACAATATGACGACCAGAGTTGTGCGATGCTTCAAGTAATCGTGAGTCAGCTGCCGGGATGCCAGCAATTTCTGGCATAGTCATTCCGAGAGCCTCGGCCATAAGGCCCATCGTCGAAGCCGTTCCCATCGTGTTGCAATGTCCGCGACTTCGAATCATTGAGGACTCTGAGTTTAAAAACTTCGCATTACTGAGCAGACCTGCACGCACCTCTTCGCTCAAGCGCCAAACATCGGTTCCGCAGCCAAGGGGATTTCCTTGAAAGGTACCCGTGAGCATCGGACCACCAGGAATTACCAGCGATGGAAGATCAACAGAGGCCGCTCCCATTAGAAGTGCTGGAATTGTTTTATCGCAGCCGCCGAGGAGAATCGCCCCATCAATCGGATTTGCTCGCATTAACTCTTCAGTTGCCATCGCGACCATATTGCGCCACAGCATCGCTGTTGGCCTAACCAAAGTTTCACCGAGTGAGAGCATCGGTAGATTAAGAGGAACGCCACCGGCCTCCCACACACCATTTTTTACACTTTGTGCAATCTCATCTAAGTGCGAGTTACATGGAGCTAAATCTGAAGCGGTATTGATGATTGCGATTTGAGGCCGGCCATCGAAGGAGGAATTTGGATTGCCTCTTCGCATCCATGCACGGTGTATATAAGCATCACGAGAATCTCCGCCGTACCAGTGCGCGCTTCGCAAGAAAGTGCTCCTTTGATTTGAAGATGAAAGTGTGGCGAGTCTAGCCTTTCGATGAAGAGTCCGTCTAGCATAAGCGTTCTCATGAGAGCATTTGTCGTTGATTCACCGGGGCTCGGCGCTGGTGATGGTCCAAAAGTTCATATTGATCCAAGGGATTCTTAATTATGAATATT
Source organism: Actinomycetota bacterium (assembly GCA_947465575.1). Lineage (GTDB taxonomy): Bacteria > Actinomycetota > Actinomycetes > Nanopelagicales > Nanopelagicaceae > Planktophila. Next base: position 4,439 of record CANIBB010000053.1, read on the forward strand.
AGAACAATTTCTGAGGCCGTATCAGATTTGGCGGAAGGTCCGATCTGGAATCCGGTTACGAATAAAATAACTTGGGTTGATATTGGAAGACAGAGAGTTCATAAATCAGATTTCGATACTGGTCAATCGCAGACATTTAGTTTTGCAACCCCTATCTGCGCAATTGCCGAAAGATCAGATGGCGGCTATATCGCTGCAACTGGCGATGGATTTGCAAAGATTGGTGTTAACGGAGAATTTTCACCCGTGCACACTTTTCTTGACGAGACAATGCGATTTAACGATGGAAAGGTAGATGCCGCAGGTCGCTTTTGGGCGGGAAGCATGGCATTAGATTTAACTCCCAATAGCGGCAGTCTCTTCCTTCTCGACATTGATGGGAGCTACCGAAAAGTGTTAGGGAATTTAACACTCTCAAATGGTTTGGCCTGGTCTCCCGATAACCAGTTTTTTTATCATATCGACAGCATTCCAGGAGTTATGAAGCGTTTTGATTTCAACCTAGAAACAGGGGCCCTGTCGAATGAATCCACATTTTTAACTTTTGAGCCCTCACAAGGAACCCCAGATGGAATGAGCATTACGCACGATGGATATCTCGTGGTCGCCTTGTGGGATGGTTCACGCTTAGAGGTTTTCTCTCCCGAGGGCAGAAAAATCGAAGAGATTCAACTTCCCGTTAAGCGTCCGACCTCATGCACATTTGCAGGAGAAGATGGAACGACACTCGTTGTGACCTCGGCGGCGCAAGATATCGATGATACGAATGATTCACATCTGAATGGGATGGTACTTGCCTTAGAAGGAAGCGGCTTAAGCGGATTACCAAGTCGTATTTATGGTGTTGGTAACCTATAAAGCTTCCTACTGATGACTCCATCTGAGTAGTGGAGGGGAGTCGATTAACATGTTTTCGCCAATCCATTTCGCTCCATCTAAGTTATCTCCCTCTGCACTGGCAAACTTCGCGTGTGGTAGTTCTAAAGCGATACAAGTCTGGATAGCTTTAACGTAGTTTTCATTCCGCGATGCTCCACCTTGAATTGCAATCTCAAGTACGCCGTCCCTTGTACCGCCCGTTCCTAACCAAGTTGCAATGACGGTTTGCGCCAGTAAATTCGCACCCTCATTGCGGATATCTATTGCAGTTGCCACTCCATTATCGGCTGCATCTAAGAGTGTTTGTGCCGATGAAATTGCAAGCGTGGCAGCATCTGTACCGTTCTTAGATTCGAGTTCATCAAAAGCGGCGAGCTGTGATTTAAATGTTGCAATCATGTCGATATCGCTACTGCGCCCTTGTCTTGCCGCTAAGGCCTTTGTGATTCCTAACTTTCCAAGCCAAAACCCACTGCCTTCATCACCGAAAGTGCTACCAAGTCCATCGCGATGTGCAAAAACTCCATCGCGACCACCAACAGATACAACACCTCCGCCGATGGATAAAACAACTCCGTTACGTCCATGAAGTGCGCCAATAAATCCAGCTAAACCATCGTCGATCAGAGCCGTCTTGGTTGCACCAAAGAATTCATTGCAGAGCGCACCGTATGGTTCGGGGTCAGAGACAATTCCATTGAAACCAGTACAGGAGAGCGAGACAACATCCGATGACAATTTCGCAGAAGATTCAAAGATTGATCGAAGCGCAGAAAGTGGGTGCTCGCCAGCCAACTTACCTCTAGTCGAATTTATCGAAGTATCACCCATGCGAATACGGCTGCCAGATTGACCTAAATCGACCGAGAGCACCATAGGCGTCAGAATAGTTTAAATTCATGTGGGAAGATAGGAACATGAAGCAATTTGGTTCAGTAATGTCCTCAGAGATCGCAGAGACCCCTGCCGTCTTTTCCAAGATTCTAAGTGATTTATCGGGTTTTGATTCAGTCAAGAATATTCTTAACACCGAGAAGATCCAATCGGTATTAATTTTGGCGCGTGGCACCTCCGATAATGCCGCACATTACTTAAAGTACTTAATTGAAACCCAGATTGGACTACCTGTTGGTCTGACTTCACCCTCATCGGTCACCGTCTATAACTCCGAGCTCAAATATGCCAACACGTTAGTTATCGCTATCAGCCAAAGCGGCCAATCACCGGATTTAGTTCATTTCGCAACTGCGGCTAGAGCTGCTAATGCATATCTAATTTCCATCACTAATGATGCCGAATCACCTTTGGCCAAGGTTGCTCACCACCATTTTCCACTGCTCGCCGGTCCAGAGCTGGCTGTTGCTGCGACAAAGTCCTACAGCGCACAGTTATTGATTTCCTATCTATTGGTCGCAGCGTGGAGTAATAAGAGCGTCAACGCAACACAAATCATTAGCGAGGCAACTCGGATTGGCGCAATTAGCAATTTGGTAACTGCCGCCGTGCAAGAGACTGATCGCAACCATGAGATTGTGATTCTGGGTC
>CANIBB010000054.1:0-6809 GCA_947465575.1 Actinomycetota bacterium
GCCATAGAGCCTGTACCGATTCCAACTATGACACCCCATGTTGCGACTAACTGCCATGGAGCATGAATCAGGGTTGTTAAGAAAGCACCAGTACTTACCGTTGTGAGCGCCCCCATGACCACTTTTCGCACGGTAAAGCGCTCCATTAACGCTGCAGCAAAGGGCGCCGTTAATCCATAAAGCAAGACGTTAACCGAGATTGCGAGGGATATCTGTTCGCGATTCCAGCCAAATGCATCTTCAAGCGGAACGATTAAAACCGATGGGGCCGATCTAAATCCAGCCGTTGCAACGAGAGTAAAAAAGGTAACGACCGCAGCGATCCACGCCGGATGCATTTTTTGCTTAGCCGGCGTTGCCATTGACTCTCATAGATAGCACGCCCAAAAGTAACACTGGGATGGCTGCAAATAGACAGAGCCACCCGTAACTCAATGTTCCAATAATAATTCCGGCTAAAGCTCCTCCACCGGCGCCCGATAAGTTCATAACTAGATCACTTGCACCTTGCGATGCTGGCCGCATTTCAAGTGAGACTGATTCAGATAGAAAGGCAGAGCCGGCAATTAACGTGCATGACCAACCTAAGCCCAGCAAGAAGAGGCCAATTCCCAATTGAACAGCATTATCGGCAGCGGCCAGGCCTGCCACCACAGTTGAAGCTAAGAGAATCACTAAACCGATTTGTATTACGCGCACACGCCCCAAACGATCGCTGAGCGCGCCAACAATAGGAGAAAAAGCATACATACCTAATACATGCACGCTAATAACAAAACCAATGATGCGCAAAGAGACATCGACATGTTTCATGTGGATAGGTGTCATTACCATTACTGACACCATTGCAACGTGACCAATTGCAATCGCCGAAATCGCAAAGAGCGCCTTAGGGTTAGAGCGAATATGTGAAAGGGCAGCTTTCGTCGATCCCTTATGTTGAACAACATTTGCCTGCTTTTCAGCCGTTAAATATGGATCAGGTCGAAGAAAAATCTGAATTACAAGCATTGCAAAAAATAGAGTTGCTGCTGATACTAGATATGGTCCAACTAAACGTGGCAGATTAAAGAGCTCGGCTAAATTTCCTGATGGATCCATTAAATTTGGTCCAGCAACTGCGCCAATAGTTGATCCCCACACGACAAAGGAGAGTTGCTTAGCGCGAGTCTCTTTAGTTGCTAAATCAATTGCAGCAAAGCGTGCTTGATATCCGGCTGCAGATGCCGCGCCAACAAGAAAAGTTCCGAGCAGCATAAAAAATAGATTGCGATCTGCCCCGCCGATTATTGCAAATACTGATCCAAGAACTCCGGATGAGTATCCAACTGAAAGAGCTAACCGTCTTCCACCGCGCGCAGTTAAGCGTGCCAATGGAAGAGCGAGGGCAGCTGCACCTAGTACGGCACTTGTCTGAGCAAGGCCGGCAAGTGTTTCAGAGTCGGTAATCGATGAGACTAAAAGCGATCCTGCAGCAACTGTGCCGGCAACTCCAACACCGTTTAAAACCTGCGCGCTTGCAAGAGTGCGCACTACTCGGCTTTGGAGCTGCGTATTTGGCATTAACTAATCAATCTAACCCAGGCAGCGGTATCGGTTGGAAGTGTATGGCCGTGAACTGCGCCGCTTGCAACCAAGATCTGTGAGTTAGATGGAAGCTCAATAGCTTTACCAAAGTTGATATAGCAAGCAAAATCACCTGGACGCTCGAAGGCAACGACATCTGCGCCCGCTTCGATCCATTGCATGGTGCCATCGCCAAGACCCTGTTCGGCTTTGCGAATTGCCAGGGCTTCACGATACATAGACAATGTTGAACCCTCAACGCCTTCTTGCGAATCAACTGAAAACCTGCCCCACCATGGTGATTGAGGCAACCAAGCCGCATCCGGTGTTAGAGAGTCAGCGTTTGAAAAACCAAATGCACCTGCAGGATTACTCGACCATGGCAACGGCACGCGACATCCATCGCGACCACGATCTAAATGACCGCTCATCTTCCATCGTGGATCGGTAAGACGTGCTTCCGGAATATCGCGAACTTCTGGCAGCGCTAACTCTTCGCCTTGATACATGTATGCCCCACCTGGCAGCGCCAACATCATGAGCGCTGCACTACGTGCACGCAAAGTTCCGCGTTCAATATTAAACTTTGCAGCATCACCCTGGCGCGAAAGCGTTGTATCTCCGTGATTTGTCAGTCCTAAATCTAAGCGATCTACAGATCGCACAACATCGTGATTATTAAATACCCACGATGTCGGTGCGCCAACTTCGGCCAGAGCGTCAATCGAGTGGTTAATCTTCTTCTTAATCTCTTTAGCTTTCCAGTGTGTAGTCAACATTTCAAAGTTAAAGGAGTTCTGCAACTCATCAGGGCGCACATAACGTGCGATGCGAGATGCTGGACTTACCCATGCTTCGGCAACGGCCATGCGATCTCCGGGGTATGAGTCAAAGATTTTTCGCCAAGATCGATAAATATCGTGTACACCCTCTTGATCCCAGAAAGGTTTGTGTTCGGTACCAAGCATTTCGGCCGCTGGATCATTTCTAATATCGGGTAGGCCCGCCTCTTTAAACATTCCATGGGCGACATCGATTCGGAAACCATCGACTCCGCGATCTAACCAAAACTTTAGAACATCCTCTAAATGTGAAACGACTTCAGGGTTTTCCCAGTTTAAATCAGGCTGCTCTACCGCAAATAAATGTAAATACCATTGGCCCAATTTTCCATTTGCCTCTGTAACGCGATGCCATGCAGGACCACCAAATACGGCCTCCCAGTTATTCGGTGGCAGATCTCCGTTGGGTCCTTTGCCATCTCGGAACATATAGCGATTGCGCTCGATTGAGCCCGGAGCCGCCTTTAGCGCTGCCTGAAACCACTTGTGATCACTCGATGTGTGGTTAGGAACAATATCGACGATGAATTTAATTCCAAATTCATGTGTCTCTTTTATCAATCTCTCGGCCTCGGCCAGTGTGCCGTAATCAGGTTCGATATCCATGTAGTCGGCGACGTCATAGCCATGGTCATGTTGCGGTGACGGATACCACGGCGTAATCCAGATTGCATCGATGCCGAGCTTTTTTAAATATGGCAGACGCGAGCGGATACCTTCAACATCTCCAATGCCATCGCCATTGGAATCGGCAAATGAGCGGATATAGATTTGATACGTGACGGCATCTCTCCACCAAGGGCGCTCGGTGCGCGGCGCAAGATTGGACATAGTTACTCCGTCTCTAGATATTTACTCAATACTTCGAGCTGGGCCTGCGAGAGTGGGCGCGAACTCTTCGTATCATCCGTCACAGAAACCTGAACTGTTTTCACCACGGCGCAGAGAAGTCCATCATGTGAGATCTCGTAGGTCAATTTGAATGAGGATGTGCCAATTGATTCAACCCACATAGTCACATCGATAAAAATATTACCTAAAGCAATCGGCGCTTTGAAATCTACCTCGGCGCGTGCGACCACCATGTTAAACAAACCCAGCATGGCAAATCTCGCCTCTTGGGCAAAAGTTAAATATTTTGCATTGTTGACATGGGCCATCGCATCTAAATCATCCCAACGGACATACTGCTTATTCGTAAACTTCATTTATCTGGTTAGCTTTCTATAGGTGACGCGATGCGGACGGGCAGCATCGGCGCCTAGGCGTTGGATTTTATTCTCTTCATAGGATTCGAAGTTGCCTTCAAACCAGAACCACTTTGAATCACCTTCATAGGCCAAGATGTGGGTTGCAACGCGGTCTAGAAACCATCGATCGTGAGAGATCACAACGGCGCATCCTGGAAATTCGAGCAATGCATTTTCAAGTGAACCGAGAGTTTCAACATCTAAGTCATTTGTTGGCTCATCGAGTAGAAGTAGGTTGCCGCCCTGCTTAAGTGTCAACGCTAAGTTAAGACGATTGCGCTCTCCACCCGATAAAATTCCTGCAGGTTTTTGTTGATCAGGCCCTTTAAAACCAAAGCAGGATACGTATGCCCGAGATGGCATTTCGACCATTCCGACTTTTATGAAATCAAGGCCATCTGAGACGACTTCCCAAAGAGTTTTCTTAGGGTCGATGCCGCCACGGGACTGATCCACGTAGGAAATTTTGACGGTCTCACCGACTTTCACACTTCCGGTATCAGGTGTTTCCATTCCCATAATTGTCTTGAACAGCGTTGTCTTTCCGGCACCGTTAGGACCAATGACTCCAACGATTCCGTTGCGAGGCAATGTAAATGAGAGATCATCGATAAGCACGCGATCGCCAAAGCCCTTAGTTAAATGATCGACTTCGATAACAACATTTCCAAGACGTGGCCCTGGTGGAATCTGAATCTCTTCAAAGTCTAACTTGCGCATCTTGTCGGCCTCGGCCGCCATCTCTTCATAGCGTGCAAGACGGGCCTTAGATTTAACTTGGCGTCCCTTTGCATTTTGACGGACCCATTCAAGCTCTTCAGTTAAACGCTTTGCACGCTTGGCATCTTTCTGGCCCTCAATCTTTAAACGTGCAGACTTTGTTTCTAAGTACGTTGTGTAGTTACCTTCATATGGATATGCGCGCCCGCGATCGAGTTCGAGAATCCACTGCGCAACGTTGTCCAAGAAATATCTATCGTGCGTAATCGCCACAACTGCGCCGTGATACTTATTTAAATGCTGCTCAAGCCATAAAACAGATTCGGCATCTAAGTGGTTCGTTGGCTCATCAAGAAGTAATAGATCTGGCGCCTGCAAAAGTAATTTACACAATGCAACGCGGCGCTTTTCTCCGCCCGATAAAACCGATACATCGGCATCAGGTGGCGGACAGCGCAGAGCGTCCATCGCCTGTTCTAATTGTGAATCTAACTCCCAAGCATTTCGGTGATCTAACTTCTCTTGCAGATCGCCCATTTCGGCTAATAACTTGTCGTAGTCGGCATCGGGGTTACCTAATTCATCGCTGATTGCATTGAAGCGATCGAGCATCGCAACGGTTTCGGCAACTCCCTCTTTGACGTTATCGATGACGTTCTTGCTCTCATTTAAAACCGGCTCCTGCAACAAAATTCCAACGGTGTAGCCAGGGCTTAAGTAGGCCTCGCCATTAGATGGCTGCTGCAGACCGGCCATAATCTGAAGGACTGTGGACTTACCAGCTCCATTGGGCCCGACCACGCCGATCTTGGCGCCGGGGTAAAACATGATTGTGACGTCATCGAGAATTACTTTGTCACCATGCGCTTTTCGCGCCTTTTTCATCGTATAAATGAACTCAGCCATGAGATGAAACCTTACCGTTATGTGTCGGTAGACTTGGCATCCTCGACCCTACAGGCGCCTGTAGCTCAGTCGGATAGAGCACCCGCCTTCTAAGCGGGTTGTCGCAGGTTCGATTCCTGCCAGGCGCGCATGGCCAATGAACAACCGAACATGATCTGGATCGACTGCGAGATGACTGGGCTCTCCCTTGAAAAGGATGTCCTGGTCGAAATCGCCGTCCTCGTCACCGACTCCGAGCTCAATGTGATTGGCGACGGCGTCGATGTTGTGATTCGGGCGAGCGCCGAGGATTTAGCGGGCATGAATGGGTTCGTCACAGCGATGCATACGACCTCAGGATTAATTACTGAGATTCCAAATGGCATTTCAATTGTCGAGGCCGAGCTACAAGTGATTGCCTATTTACTGGAGTGCGGATTGGCTCCCGGAAAATCTCCATTGGCCGGAAACTCCGTCGGAGTCGATCGAAGTTTTATCGCCCGCGATATGCCAGCCCTTAACGAATTCCTTCACTATCGAACCATCGACGTTTCATCGATTAAAGAGTTGGCGCGCCGCTGGTATCCAAAGGCCTACTTCGCATCCCCAGCCAAAACTGGAAATCACCGTGCCCTCGGCGATATTCAAGACTCAATCGCCGAGCTTGCCTACTACCGCAGCGCAGTCTTCGTTCCGCCAGCACCTTAGTAGAAGGTAGACTGTGCCACTCATGGTGGACGTAGCTCAGCTGGTAGAGCACCCGGTTGTGGTCCGGGATGTCGCGGGTTCGAGCCCCGTCGTTCACCCCAAGTTTTGTTTAACACGCTAGACCTAACAGGAAGTCGGCTCCAATGATTTTTGACGTCATAATTGAAATCCCAGCTGGCAGCCGAAACAAATACGAAGTCGATCACTTAACCGGTGAAATCCGCTTAGATCGCATGCTCTTCACATCAACGCGCTACCCATATGACTATGGCTTTGTAAAGAACACTCTCTCACTCGATGGCGATCCGCTCGACGCGCTAGTGATGTTGGATGAGCCAACTTTTCCAGGATGTGTTGTTTCATGCCGCGCGATCGGAATGTTTAACATGACCGATGAGGCGGGAGGCGATGACAAACTTCTCTGTGTTGCAGCCGGTGATATTCGCAAAGAATCACTCCAGGATCTAAAAGATGTTCCTGCATTCGAGCTCTCAGAAATTCAACACTTCTTTGAAGTCTACAAAGCGCTAGAGCCAGGCAAGAGTGTTACTGGCGGCAACTGGGTCGATGCAATGGAAGCCCAAGCTGAAATCGAACGCTCACGCAAACGCCTTAAGGATTCTGCGCACTAACTCACTTAGCCCGCTGGTATTAACTGGCCGGGACAAGGTTGCAGGAGTTTTAAAATCGCCGCTTTTTCTGGGGCAGTTAACCACAATCCATATTTGTATTTAACTGCAACCTGTCTTGCCACATAGGAACATCGATAGCTCTTTTTCGGCGGTAGCCAAGTCGCCGCATCGCCATCGCCCTTTTGTGAATTCAATCTTCCTTTAAC
>CANIBB010000055.1:0-6792 GCA_947465575.1 Actinomycetota bacterium
ACGCCAATTATTGCAACACGGATGTCGCCTTTACCGGTTGTTATGTTCACTTTATTTCCTCTCGGTTTTGATCATGTCTTCCAGCCAAGCGATCTCTCGATCAGCTGAATCCAGTGAATGGCGTCGCCACTCCTCTAGATATTTGTCGATTCCAATCGGTGACTTCTCGAGTTCACCGCGCAGAATCTCTGCCTTCTCCTTGAGGCGACGATGGCGTCCCTCAAGAATTCTCACTCTGTTCTTTGATGATGTTGGGGAGAAAAATGCGAAGCGAATTTCAAAGCCCTCGTCCTCCCATGTATCTGGACTAACCGTCTCGGTCAGATCAGAAAACCTCGTCAAACCTTTTTCAGTGACGTCATAGACGATTCGCGAGCGCCGAGATGTAGCCTCGACGAGAGTTTCGGCGATAAGCCCCGCCTCCATCATTCGGCGAAGCTGTGGGTACAGAACCGAAAATGAGAGGGCGCGAAATGGGCCAAAGATGCTTCCCATGCGCTTGCGCAGCTCATAGCCGTGAAGGGGGCTCTGGGATAACAGGCCAAGGAGTGCAAACTCGAGAGAGTCACTGCGTGAGCGCATCGGGCCTGCCTCCATTCCTGACCTATCGGACTATATATCGTATCGATATATCGAACCGTAATGTAACCCGATAGTTCATAGGCTGCAACTCGGCCGGGAAAAGGTGTGGCGTACGCCTCAGTAAGGCGCTAGGACCCCGTACCCTGAGTTTTAGCGCTCATCAAAGCCGATGGGCCCTTAGGAATAGGACGTTAGATGTCTCTACTTACATGGAAACTGCATGGAGATGGAAAATCAATATCCCAAGGCGCGGTCGTATCGACCGATGAACGCCTGACCTGGCCCCGTACCTTCGGTGTGGGTCTTCAGCACATCGCTGCGATGTTTGGTGCAACTTTCCTCGTCCCAATCATCACGGGTTTTCCCCCTACGACCACACTCTTCTTCTCTGGAGTTGGAACTCTTCTCTTCTTAGCACTTACACAAAACAAAGTCCCTAGCTATCTCGGCTCATCCTTTGCATTCTTGGCTCCTATCGCTGCAGCTAAAACTAGCGGTGGCATGTCGGCCGCCCTTGGTGGCGTAGTTGTTACCGGTCTGATCTTGGCAGCTGTCGGTTTAATTGTTCGCCAAGCCGGAATTGGATGGATCAACTGGATGTTGCCACCTGTAGTCACAGGCACAATCGTCATGGTCATCGGACTTAACTTGGCAGGGGCTGCAAAAAATAACTTTGCCGCAGGTCCCGTAATTGGTCTGATTACTCTGGCATCGATTGCATTAATCGCCGCCGGCTCACGCGGATTCTTAAACCGAATTAGCATCTTTGCAGGTTTAGTTATCGGTTACGCCGCAGCTTTTGCGATGGGCGATGTCAATACCGATGGAATTACCGCAGCTAAGTGGTTTGCGCTGCCTACATTTACTAACCCAACATTTGATGCCAAAGCAATTGTCCTTTTCTTGCCAGTTGTTCTTGTCTTAATTGCAGAAAACGTCGGCCATGTTAAGGCCGTATCTGCAATGACAGGTAAGAATCTCGATGATCAAATGGGAACAGCGCTTATGGCCGATGGACTTGCAACAACACTTGCAGGTATCGGCGGCGGTTCAGGCACAACTACATATGCCGAAAACATCGGTGTAATGGCCGCTACTCGAGTCTATTCAACTGCTGCTTATTGGATCGCAGGTGTTGGCGCAATTGGTCTATCACTCTCACCTAAGTTTGGTGCAGTCCTTAGCTCTACTCCAGTCGGTGCCCTAGGCGGCGTTGGTGTAGCACTCTTTGGAATGATAGGTGTACTGGGCGCTCGTATTTGGATTGAGGGCAAAGTTGATTTTGCTAACTCAACTAATTTAATCATCGCAGCCTCTGCTTTGATTATTGGCATCTCAGATATGTCATGGACTAGCGGAGATTACACATTCAGTGGAATTATCAACGCTACCTTGGTTGCAATCGTTGGCTACAGAGTTCTTCACTCAATTGCCACAAAACGAGGTAACAACTAAACTGCATTCATGGTGATTCCATCGCGGCTTACTGAATATCTCGTGGCCGCGATGGTCATCATGTTGGCACCAGGACCCAGTGTTTTATTTACTTTAGCGCGTGCAATTGCATGGGGTCGAAAAATAGCCGTATTCACAGTTGCGGGAAATGCAATTGGAATGTTTCTCTTATCAGTCTTCGTCGCCCTTGGTCTTGGACCAATCCTGCAGCGATCAGAGCTGGCCTATAAAGGCGTTCAATGGGCCGGCGGCCTCTACTTAATCTATCTAGGAATCGATGCGATAAGGCATAGACGAGTTCATGCCGCCGATATGACAAATCAAGGTGATGTCGCACCGAGTATTCGACGTTCGATCAGAGATGGTTTCTGGGTAGGAGCGCTGAACCCCAAGGCAATTGTTTTTTATGCTGCCGTGTTGCCTCAATTTATCGATCGAGAACGTGGCAGCGTTACCGCCCAGCTGATCCTGTTGGGTGCAATCTTTGCAATTCTTGCATTCCTCTCTGATGGCACGTGGGGAATATTGGCAGGAACGGCGAGGACCTGGCTGGCAACAGATGCTCAACGCTTGGAGAAATTACGTGCAACGGGTGGATCCATCATGATTATCTTGGGCCTGACGGTATTAATCGCAGCCATTGTCAGTGCCTAACGAGAGAATGACCCTATGAATAAACCAGCCAAGCCAGCGCGCGAAAATATCTCTCCATCAGATCTAACCTTTGGTCTATCAACATGTAAGCGCTGTCTGTGGATTAAATACTGGTACAAGTTAATAATGCCCGGTCAGTTTCCACTCGTTGGAACCTTTGCAAATATGCAGGAGGAGCACTTCCACCGCGCAGATATGCCAACTATTGATCCATCGCTGCGCCCAGGCACCGTTACTAAATGGGGCGAGTGGGTAAAGAGTAAGCCGATTCAAGTCAATGGTGTTGATACGCGTTGGCGCATTCTTGGAAAATACGATCTTGTATCTACTAATGAGGATGGGACTATTGGTCTGATCGACTGCAAAGTCTCAGATAGCGCTCGCGATAATGGCGCCTTCTACTCTCCGCAGTTAGAGGCCTATGCCTATGCACTCGAAAATCCAGCTGCAGGTAAGGCCGCGACCGTTGCATCAATTGGTTTATTAGTTTGGAACCCAGTCTCGGCAAGTGGTGAGAATAAAGATTCTTATGGATTCTCAGTTACTCAAAAGTATTTAGCCGTTGAGCGAGACGTTGCCAACTTCTTAGCAACTATCGAGGAGTTCATTAGAGTTCTAGAGGGCGATCTACCCGATGCCGGTTCGGAGTGCACTACATGTACCTATCTGAGTTCAAGAATCGCTTTAGATAAGCTTTAATCCTCTTCGCCAGATACATTTATATCGTCGGGTTTACTCTTCTTCGGAGCGTAGATATCTATATATTCCTGGCCAGACATCTCCTGAATCTTATTCATGATCTGATCGGTCACAACGCGTAGGTACTGCAAATCAGTTGAATCACCGTCGAAGTACATGGGCTCACCAAAAATCATTCCAACTCGATGTAAGTTAGGAATAACCTTTCCAGTCGGTTGAATCTTGTCGGTGTTAGACATTGCAACTGGAATCACTGGAGCCCCGGATTCGATTGCAAGACGAGCAATTCCAGTTCGACCCTTATATAAACGTCCATCGGGTGAGCGTGTACCTTCTGGGTAAATTCCTAGGCAATCACCTTCTGCCAAGACCTTTAAACCTGTAATAAGAGCTGCCTCGCTTCGACGTCCGCCCGATCGATCGACCGGTACTTGGCCAAGGGCGATGAAAGTTAACTTCTTTAGTAATCCCTTAGCTCCTGGAGATGTGAAGTACTCACTCTTGGCCAAGAAGGTCACTTTGCGCGGAACTACCAATGGCATAAATATTGAATCGCTGAAGGAGAGGTGGTTTGAGGCGATAATGACTGGCCCTTTGCCAGGTACGTTGCGGAGGCCTTTAACCTTGGGCCTAAAGGCGCTCATCAAAAAGGGCGTCAGGAATGCACGCAGTACGCCATAGGGGAGGTTGTTGAGCACCTCTCTAATTTACCTGTTATTGCCCCGTATGACACTATCTGAGGGTGAGCAAAGATCCGTTAAATCCGCTGGGCGATGAATCCGATGAGGAGGAGTTGATCCGTAGCGAGTTTGAGGCCATTGTCTCTGGCCTCTCCCTCGATGAGTCTGCGCCCACAACCTATCTAGAAGAGCTTGATCGCAACAATCACTTCCTGCCCCCAAACCCGCCTTCACAAACTCCGCGCTCCTTTTATTATTCGGCCAAGCGCGCAGTTCTGCGTTGGCTCAAACGTCCCTTCCACGATGATGACGGAGTTGCACTGTGAAAAATTTTAAGTGGGGAGTTTTAGGAACTGGTGGAATCGCTGCGGCATTTGTCGATGACTTATTACGTGCTGAGGGGCATGAAGTTATCGCCGTTGGTTCGCGTACTTTAAGCAAAGCTGAAGAGTTCACCAAAGATATTCCAACAGCAACTGCATATGGAAGTTATAAGGATTTAGTGAACGATCCAAACGTTGATGCAATTTATGTTGCGACACCTCACCCGTCACATGAAGAGCACACAATGCTGGCTCTTTCCGCTGGTAAACCTGTCTTGTGTGAAAAGCCATTTGCAATCTCTGCTAAACAAGCACAGGCGATGATTAACTGTGCTAAAGAAAATAACGTCGCACTCCTTGAGGCGATGTGGACACGTTACTTACCTCATATTGCAGTTGTGAGAGAGATCCTTTCAAGCGGAGTTCTTGGAAAGATCGAAATGGTCGAGGCCGATCACGGACAACGCCTTGCCGATCAAAATATTGTGCGCATAGTAGATCCACAACTAGCTGGTGGAGCATTGTTAGATCTTGGAATCTACCCTGTCTCTTTCGCCCATCTTGTACTCGGTGCGCCCTCTTCTATTACTGCGCGCGCAGTAATGACCGATCGCGGTGTGGATGCCCAGACAAGTGCAATTTTCGACTATGCCAATGGTGCACAGGCGATAATAAATACAACAATGATTGCCCAGACTCCATGTCGAGCAGTCGTGAGCGGTCTGCTCGGTCGCCTTGAAATTGATCGCACTTTCTACAACCCCGCCGCGATGCGCGTAGTTCTCTTTGATGGCACTGTCACTGAATATCCAAATAACTACGTAGGTCATGGATTACGCGAGCAGGCAATCGAGATGGCGCGCGTTGTCGGTGCTGGAGAGCTTGAATCACCACTGATGCCATGGAGTGAAACGCTCTCCGTTATGCAGGTTATAGATCAGATCAGAGATCAGATAGGCCTTGTCTATCCCTTTGAAAGTTAAAGACGCGCTAAATCGGCAACGCCGACAAGGCCGGCTTCATTACCTAACTCTGCAGCAATAATCTGCGGATACGGATGTTTGCCCGCAAAAGGCATTGTGCGCTCTAGAGCCTCGCGAGTTGGCTTCAATAAAATCTCTCCTGCATCGATTACTCCCCCGCCGATAACTACGCAGGCTGGATCTAAAATGACAGATAACGTAGCAATGCCAGCACCTAACCATTGTCCTGTTGTATTAAATGCAGCCAGAGCAACAGGATCGCCATCTCTCGCCGCCTCGGTAATCGCCTTGCCGGTTAAACCTTCAACGCTTCCATCGCCACGTGATAATAAATTACGTGCGATCTCGGGGCTCGCGCTAATCGCCTCGCGTGCATGACGTAAAAGTGCATTGCCAGATGCATACTGTTCAAAACAACCGCGTGCGCCACATCCACATAGATGCCCATCGGGTACGACGCGCATATGCCCGAATTCGGCGGCGATACCAAATGCTCCACGATAGAGCGAGCCATTAACGACAATTCCCCCACCAATACCTGTACCAACGGTAAGCATCATCATGTGGTCTTGATTTCGACCGGCACCAAACTTTGCCTCACCCCATGCCGCTGCATTTGCATCGTTTTCAATTATTACATCTAGGCCAATTAACTTCGTGAGCTCGGCATCTAAGTTAACGCCATTCCAATCGGCGATATTAGGTGTTGCCAACATCGTCTTTCGATCTGATGAGACAAAGCCTGCAGCAGAGACTCCTACTGATTCAATATCGTGGCTTTGTATTAACTCTTGTGCAATATCGGCGATGGTCTGCGTTAATGCACTACCACCTTGGCGAGGCGTATCTTTTCTAGCCGTTGCTATAACTTTCCCATTTTCATCAACTACGCCACCTAATACTTTTGTACCGCCAACATCTATACCGATTGTGTATGACATAAAATAAAAACTACGACTCGAGCGTTGCTTTAAGTTGAGCTAACGCTTGATCGATAGTTGTCTTTTCCGCCTTTTGTCGCATCATCGCGGGAATCGGCATGGAGAGTGAGACGGTCAGCTCATATGTAACTTCAGTGCTCTCCTCATCGATGCTCTTAATAATGTAAGCCCCATCCATACCTGTTAAAAGATCGGCATCATCGAGTGAAAAACTCAATCGCGCCGGAGCCTCTGACCAGTCGTAATCCAAAATAACCCGATCCTTCATCATTCCGGCGTCAATGGTCATCTTGACCTTGGTGGCCCGGCCCTGATCGTCACGATTTACTACCTCAACGGATTTAATCGAACTAGACCATTCTGGGTAGTTTTCCAGCGCAAATAACGCCTCTGTCACTGCGGCTAACGGGGCATCTATCGTGATGGTGGATCTGCTCGAATCGCTCATGGCCCAAGGTTACCCCTCTTCCCTAAT
>CANIBB010000056.1:0-6770 GCA_947465575.1 Actinomycetota bacterium
CGGCCACTTCTTAGGAGCGGCGCACACAATGGAGCGATTCCGCGACTGTTTCTACCGACCATTCTTAACCAATAGCGATAACTTCGAGCGTTGGAGCCGATTAGGGGCCAAAGATACGAAGATGCGCGCTGCCGAGATTTATAAGAAGAAGTTAGAGGATTACGTTGCACCAGAGATGGATCCGCGCATGCGCCAAGAGCTCGATGAGTTTGTGGCAATGCGCAAAAGCCAACTAGATTAAATCCACTATGGTCGCAACTCTTTATATCGATGGTGCTTGGAGACAAGCATCCGATGGTGGCGCCCACGATGTTAAGAGCCCACATGATCAAAGCGTTGTCGCCACGGTTTCTCAGGCAACCCAGACCGATGTACTCGATGCCATTGCGGCCGCGCGCGCATCATTTGATTCAGGCGTATTTACTTCGTGGAGCTTTAAGGCCAGAAGCGAACTCGTTGCAAAGATTGCCGATTTTCTTGAGCGCGATGCCGATTTAATCGCACGTAAAGAGAGCGATGATACGGGTAAGCGTTTTATTGAAGCCCAATACGATGTTGCCGATGTAGTTTCAACTTTTAGACACTTCGCAGCCCTTGGCGCGAAAGAGCATGGTCGCAGTGTTGATGTTGGCATCGCTCATGTATCTAGTCGCATAGTTCACGAACCTTTAGGTGTTGCCTCATTGATTGGCCCCTGGAACTATCCGCTCTTGCAGATTGCATGGAAAGTGGCGCCAGCGCTAGTTGCAGGCTGTTCCTTCATTGTTAAGCCGAGTGAGTTAACACCACAGAGCGCAATCTCACTTATGAAAATTATTGAAGAGGCGGGTACGCCAAAGGGTGTAGCTAATTTAATATTGGGTCCTGGCTCTGTTGTCGGTACATCATTGATAAATGATCCCCGTGTTGATTTAGTCTCATTCACCGGTGGATTAACGACGGGCCAAACAATTATGCGCGCAGCTGCAGATACGGTTAAGAAGTTAGCTCTCGAACTCGGTGGAAAGAATCCTCATATTATCTTTGCCGACGCCGATATTGATGCTGCTATTGATAACGCCGTGACTGCCGCCTTCTTGCACTCAGGCCAAGTCTGCTCGGCTGGAACACGTTTAATCGTTGAGCGATCGATTCACGACCGTGTTGTTAAAGAGATTGTTCGCCGCGCGGCAAAGATTTCACTTGGTGGGCCAAACGATGAGAAGGCCGAGACTGGCCCACTCATTAGCAAGGCACATCTGAATAACGTCAGCACCTATGTTGAAAAAGGAGTTGCTGAGGGTGCAATCTTGCTAGTTGGAGGAAGGCGAAGTGATAAGCCAGAGCATCTGGATGGTTGGTATTACCTGCCTACAGTTTTAGATAACTGCGATACGACCATGTCCTGTGTTCAAGAAGAGTCATTCGGTCCGGTCATGACCGTGGAAGTATTTGATACTGAGGCAGAGGCGATTGCCATTGGAAATGACACAAACTTTGGCCTATCTGGTGGTCTCTGGAGTAGTGATACAGAAAAGGCCGCCCGAGTAGCCAGCGCTCTTCGTCACGGCACCATCTGGGTCAACGACTTTGGCCCATATCGTCCCGCGGCAGAGTGGGGCGGTTACAAGCAGTCGGGGATTGGCCGCGAATTAGGTGAGCATGGTTTGGGTGAGTACCTTGAAATCAAACACATTTGGACCAACAATGCTCCTAGTCGATCTGGATGGTTCAAGGAACACGAGTAAAGGAGCTTTTAGGTGAGTATTGAAGCGCCAATGATCTCAGTTCAAAACCTTTGGAAAGTCTTTGGCTCAAATCCAGAGAAAGTGATTGGCGGCCCGCTTGCGGATTTGTCACGCTCAGAGCTACGCGCTCAAACTGGAAACACAGTTGCAGTGCGCGATGTTTCATTCGATGTTGCACCTGGTGAAGTTTTTGTAGTTATGGGTTTATCGGGTTCTGGAAAATCAACACTCGTTCGTTGTATGACGCGCCTCATAGAACCAACATCAGGATCTTTGACCTTCGAAGGTGAAGATATTTTGAAAGTCGATAACGCGCGCCTACGCGAGCTGCGCAAGACTCGCTTTTCAATGGTCTTTCAACACTTTGGTTTATTACCTCACCGCAACGTCATCGACAACATCGCCTATTCACTTGAGATTAATGGAATTAAAAAGGCCGAGCGCCATGCCCGTGCTAATGAAGTAATCGAACTCGTTGGTCTGCAAGGTTATTCCCACGCCTATCCTGAACAACTTTCGGGCGGTATGCAACAGCGTGTAGGGCTTGCTCGCGCATTAGCTGTTGATCCACAAGTTCTATTTTTAGATGAACCCTTTAGCGCACTTGATCCATTGATTCGTCGCGACATGCAGCAAGAGGTTATCCGTCTGCACTACGAGCTTGGCAAGACAATGGTCTTTATTACCCACGATCTATCTGAGGCGGTAAAAGTAGGAGATCGCATTGCGATTATGCGTGATGGAGCAATTGTTCAAATCGGAACCCCTGAAGATTTAGTTGCCCATCCAGCCGATGAATATGTGGCTAACTTTGTTCGAGATATTGCAAAGTCTCATGTATTGACGCTTCGCTATCTGGCTCGCCCACCTAGGGCTGGTGAAGCAACAGATGGCCCTGAACTCAATGCAGATATGATTATTCGCGATGCATGCAGTTTAATCATTGCCGATCATCGACCAATTCGAGTAAGTGATAACGGTAAAGCCTTAGGAGTAGTTTCAAGTGATGATGTCTTACGTATCATCTCAGGTGTTGCTTAATGCATTTTAGAAAGCCTTATCTACTCCTAGGCTCAGTTGCGCTGTGGATTCTTCTAGGTCGTCTTTTGCAAGGAAAAAATACTTTGCAGATCGCTACCTATGAAAACACGCCATTTACATCATTTGTAGGGGCCCGAGCTTTAGAGCTGCGTGGAAATCGTACTGAAAGTCCAGCATTTATCTATTTCTTTAATCCTATTCGCGCAGCAATCGATGGCTTTGTGCAAGTCATTAGAAATCTCATTGCAGTCCCAGCGCCTAACTCAGTAATCCCCATTATCGGATGGTTAGGAGTAGTAGGACTAATTGCCTTTGCAGTCTTTGCTACAAGTCAATGGAAGACGGCTTTGCTGGCAGTCTCACTCTTACTCGGTTGCGGCGCACTTGGGATGTGGCAGTTCACAATGGATTCAATTGCAATGACGCTGGCGGCGGTCTTGCTCTCCCTTGCTATCGGAATGCCACTGGGAATTTGGGCAGGTCTCTCCGATCGAGCACTGAAAGTACTGACGCCATTTTTAGACTTGGCACAGATTTTGCCGACCCTTGTCTATATGGCTCCTATCGCACTTATTTTTATGATTGGCGCAGCATCGGCGACCATAGCGACAATGATTTATGCAATACCTATTTGTATTCGCATTACTTCTCATGCAATTAGAACTTTAAATCAATCCCCAATAGAGGCTTCAGAGTCCATGGGATCGACTAAGAAGCAGACGTTAACCAAAGTTCAGATTCCAATGGCTAAGCAGATGATTGTTTTAGGAATCAATCAAACGGTAATGGCCGCAGTCTCCTTCGTTGTTGTCGCAGCATTAATTGGTGCACCTGGCTTAGGCAAGCCCGTAATTGAAGCTCTGATTATTAGAAATGTTGGTGAAGGCTTTGTCGCTGGTTTTGCCGTGGTTTTCTTGGCAATTCTGATGGATAGAAGCACAAGTGCTGCAGCTAAGCGCCAGACATCTTTCGTCCCATCTACCGCTAAAGACATTAAGCGAAAGCGGATTATTTTAGCTGGCACTGGGTGTCTTGCCATAGCGAGCGTATTTATCTCCCGCTCTATCTTGTGGGCTGCTGTTTGGCCTAAAGAGATAGATATTTCTTCACAAGTTGCGCGCATTGCAAATAATGTAACAGCGTGGATTTTAGATAATCTCTACATCTTTACCGTTGGTTTTAAGGATCTCATCTCTTATTCAATCCTTAATCCGCTAGAGACTCAGCTTGCGGCATCACCGTGGTATGTGACAGTAGCGATGATCGTTGCTTTGGCCTTAATTATTGGTGGTGTCCGTACGGCGATACTTGCATGTGTCTTAGCAATGGCGATCGTCGTATCCGGTCTTTGGTACGAGGCAATGCTCACCCTAACTCAAACAATTGTTGGATGTTTACTGACAATGATTATCGGCATAGCCCTTGGTATCTGGACTGGCCGAAGTGATAAAGCAGAGCGAGCCTTACGGCCATTTCTAGATGCAGGACAAACTCTGCCAGCATTTGTGTACTTAGTTCCGATGCTCGGCTTATTTGGTCCCACACGGTTTACTGCAATTGCAACGGGCATTGTGTATGCAATTCCAGTTGTTGTGAAGTTAGTTTGCGAGGGAATTCGTGCAGTACCGCACTCGTTAGTGGAGGCGGCAACGGCAGCTGGTTCAACGACTAGACAGATCATTACTAAGGTGCAGTTGCCGGCAGCAAAGAAAACAATCTTGTTAGCGACTAATCAAGGCTTGATTTATGTTTTAGCCGTTGTTGTTATCGGAGGCTTTGTTGGCGCTGGAGGTCTTGGTTATTTAGTAATTGTTGGAAACTCTAAGCCAGAGTTGCAAGGTAAGGGATTAATTGCAGGCGCTGCAATTTTGTTGTTAGGCGTCATTTTCGATCGGATAATGCAGGCTGGAGCCCGTCGTTCGGCTTAAAATATTATAAATAGCCCCGATAAATACTGGTATTACGCCGAAGTCCACTCTAGGCTAAGGCAAAACTTAAACTCATTAGGAGGATTAATGAAGTCATCATTTAGTCGTCGCTCGGCAGTCGTTGGCGTCGTCATTGCAGCAGCACTGATTCTTTCAGGATGTAGCAAGAGCGTTAATGATGCTGCAGGCGGAGCATCAGGAGATTGCGGTTCATATGCAATTGCAATGCACGCATGGGGCGGTTACACAGCATCAGCACAAGTAGTTGCTGAAATTGCTAAGAAAGAATTAGGTTGCACAATCACACAGACAACTCTGGATGAGGGTCCAACTACGTATGATGCAATGGAAGCTGGAACAATCGACGTAGTAATCGAAGATTGGGGCGGCGGACGTTGGAAGGAATGGGTTGATCGCGGCGCAGTTGTAGAAGCTGGCGAAAACGGAAACGTTGGACTCATCGGTATGTATGTAGCACCATGGATGGCTGAAAAGTATCCAGATATTACAGACTCTGCCAACCTTAATAAGTACGCAGATCTATTTAAGACTGCAGATTCTGGTGGCAAGGGTGCTTGGTTTGAAGGCCCAGCCGGATACACAACAATTGGCGAGAAGATGGTTTCAGCTAACAAGTTGAACTTCAAAGTTATCTTCTCTGGTTCAGAGGCAGCGTTAGTTGATGGCTTCATGAAGGCCGAAGCTAACAAGACTGCATTCATCGGTTATGCATGGCAGCCATGGACGCTCTTTGCCAAGATTCCTAATCTTGAATCAGGGCACGTTCATTTCCCAGCCAATGACTGGACTGATGCCGCTGCGGCAAGTGGACTAACTGATTACCCATCATCACCATTAATCAAGTTGATTTCAAAGAAGCTCAATGATGCAAATGATTCATTTACTTCTTTGGTTAAGAACTTCACTTGGACTAATGATGATCAAAATGGAGTCGCCGCTGATCTTGAAGGCGGAATGACTGCAGAAGAAGCAGCTCAGAAGTGGATTGATGCTAACCCAGACAAGGTCAAGGCCTGGCTCGGTAAGTAATTAATTAGTTATACGGGCAACGCCCTTACGTAGTGAGAAATCGCTAAGTAAGGGCGTTGTTTTATTAGTAGAGTAAGCGGCATGAGCGCAGAGTATGACTACATCATCGTTGGTGGCGGTTCGGCTGGAAGCGCTCTTGCCAATCGCTTAAGTGAAGATCCAGTCCACAAAGTTCTCGTTTTAGAGGCTGGGCGGCGTGATTACAAATGGGATGTCTTCATTCATATGCCTGCAGCGTTAGCTTTTCCGATTGGTAACAAACATTATGACTGGATGTATGAGTCCGAGCCCGAGCCGTACATGAACAATCGCCGCATCTATCATGCACGCGGCAAAGTTTTAGGCGGCTCATCCTCAATTAATGGCCAGATTTGGCAACGCGGAAATCCTATGGATTATGAACGTTGGTCCAAAGATGCTGGAATGAATAACTGGGATTATGCCCACTGCCTTCCATATTTTAAAAAAATGGAGAACTGTTTAGCTGATCAGAGCAATATTTTCCGTGGTAACAATGGACCGCTAAAATTAGAGCGCGGCCCAGTCAAAGGTCCACTCTTTGCCGCTTTCTTTAAAGCCACTGAGCAAGCTGGTTATCCGCGCACCGATGACGTTAATGGTTATCGCCAAGAGGGTTTTGCCGCCTTTGATCGAAATGTTTACCGTGGACGACGTTTAAGTGCGGCGCGCGCATATTTATATCCAGTGATCAAGCGTCCTAACTTAACCATTAAAACGCGCGCACATGTAACTAAAGTTTTATTTAATGGCACAACTGCCACGGGTGTCGAAGTGATAATCAAGGGAAAGAAACAGGTTTTTACTTCACGCGAAGTTGTTTTGTGTGGGGGAGCGATTAATACTCCACAGATTTTGCAGTTATCTGGAATTGGCAATGAGAAAGACTTAACTCCCCTTGGCATAAAGATGGTACATAACCTGCCTGGAGTCGGTGCTAACTTACAAGATCACCTTGAAGTCTATGTTCAATATAAATGTAAATTACCAGTAACCCAACAACCCA
>CANIBB010000057.1:0-6741 GCA_947465575.1 Actinomycetota bacterium
CCAATCACAATGCTTTGTACATTATTTGTCGATGATCACACATCATTAAACGGTGAGAAGCGATACATGATGGGTAACGAACCAATACTTACCCTTGATAAGCAACCGATAGTTGACTCACATGGTCGCCGTTCATATGTCACGAGCGCAGGATCAGCACCATCATTGGGAAAGCACATTCTGATGTCGTATCTACCTACAGAGCTGGCCGTTGCCGGCAATAAATTCATCGTTGAATATTTGGGCGAGCACTACCCATGTTCAGTGGCTGAAGTCGGTGCTACACCTGTCTTTGATCCCTCAAATGAACGGATTATCGCCTAATGGATGTACTGGTCTGCTTAAAGAGAGTGCCTCTTGCTGGAGGGACGTTAATTCTGACTCCAGATTCGCGTGATATTGAAACCAAACACCTTGGCTTTGGAATCAGCCCCCACGAAGAAAACGCTGTGGAAGCTGGAGTTCAGTTAGTTGAGCAAATGGGTGGCACGCTTACTTTGTTAACGCTCGGACCAAGTGATGCTGAAGAACAACTACGTTCTCAGTTGGCAATTGGTGCAACTCGCGCCGTGCTCATCGAGACCGATGGACAGGAGTGGGATCCGCAGGGGACTGCAGCGGCACTTATCGATGCGATTAACGCCGAGGAAACAAAGTTTGATTTAATCATCTTTGGTGCCGAGTCTGCCGATAGCGCTGGATATCAAATTCATATTCGAGTCGCACACGCACTTAATCGCCCCATCGTTACAAATGTAAAGTCAATGAAGATTGAGCAGGGGATTGTTAGCTGTGAGCGAGTTGTCGCTAATGGGCGCGAGCATTATGAGGCACCACTTCCTGCGATTATTACCGTGCGAGATGGCTTGAATATTCCGCGCTATCCATCGGTACCAGGACGAATGCAGGCGCGTAAGAAGATTGTAGATATGAAGAAAGCTGAGCCACGAGTTCCAAAACTTGAGAAAGTAACTCTCGCCCTTGCTCCTTCTAAGGATAAAGGCGCTGAGATTCTTGGCAAGGGTGCCGAGGCCGTACCTGCCTTAGTTGAAGTTCTAAAACAGATAGGAGCCTTCTAATGATTCTAGTTCTTATCGATCACGATCGCGGCGAACTCGATCCACTCTCACTCAGAGCTCTTACTGCAGCCCGTGCTCTAGGCCAGGATGTAGAGGCCGTTGCAATTGGTAGCGAAGCGGCCGGCCTAGCCGGCATTGTCGGCGAATACGGCGCTAAGGTTTTACATGTTGCAAAGCATGCAATGATCAGTGATTACACACCGATGGCATCTGGCCGAGCTCTCAAAGATTTAGTTGAAAAACTAAAGCCTGCCGCGGTATTAGCTGCAGGCAGTCCTCGCGGCAATGAGCAGTTAGCTCACTTGGCTGCGTTTTTAGATCTGCCTATGGCTGCAGAGTGTTCTGAAATTACATTGGGTTCACCGCACCATGTCTTGCGAGCACGGTGGGCAGGTAACTTAATTGAATCGGCGAACGTACATGCCGAATTACTTATTGCAACAGTCTTAAGTTTTTCTGTAGAACCAGAATCAATCAATGCTCCAGCTTCAACGGTTGCAGAGTTTGAGCCGGCTCTAGAGCCGCAGGACTCTGTTGTAAGAATTCTGAGCCGTGATTCAGGTGAGTCCAAGGGTGGAGTAACACTCAACGATGCCAAAATTATCGTCTCTGGTGGTCGCGGAGTTGGTGGAGCCGATGGCTTTGGAAACCTAGAAGAGTTAGCTGCTCTTCTCGGTGGAGCAGTGGGATGTTCACGAGTTGTTACTAGCTCTGGTTGGCGTCCACATGCCGAGCAGGTTGGGCAGACAGGAACCAAAGTTGCACCAGATCTCTACATTGCCGCTGGAATTTCAGGAGCTATGCAGCACATCGCTGGAATGAAAAATAGCAAGACAATAGTTGTCATTAATACCGATCCAGAGGCACCGATTTTACGTTATGCCGACTATGCAATCATCGGAGATCTACACCAAGTAATACCCGCGCTCACTAGCGCCATACGTCAAGCAAAGGGATAAAAAATGTCAGATATCGAAATCGCACAAGCTGCAACCATGAAGCCAATCAATGATATTGGCGCATCTCTTGGCATTGACGTCGAAAACCTTGAGGCATATGGAAAGTACAAAGCAAAGGTTAATTTAAAGTACTTAACGGCGCTTCCAGAGCGCAAAGGCTCTAAGTTAATTTTGGTAACGGCTATAAGTCCAACTCCAGCGGGAGAGGGCAAGACGACTACTACTGTGGGCCTCGGAGATGCGCTTCGCCATATTGGTAAGAATGCGATGATCGCTCTGCGCGAGCCATCTCTTGGTCCAGTCTTTGGAATGAAAGGCGGAGCAGCTGGTGGTGGATATGCTCAAGTTGTACCAATGGAGGATATCAATCTGCACTTTACTGGCGATTTTAACGCTATAGCCCTAGCAAATAACTTACTTGCAGCCCTTGTAGATAATCACATTCACCATGGCAATGAGCTTGCCATCGATATCCGCCGAGTGACCTGGAAGCGTGTTATGGATATGAACGATCGTGCACTGCGCGAAATCATTCAATCTATTGGCGGCGTTGGTAATGGCTATCCACGAAGCGATGGCTTTGACATTGTCGTTGCCTCGGAGATTATGGCGATTTTCTGTCTTGCAACATCGATTGAGGATCTTAAAGAGAAGATCGGCAAGATTGTAGTTGGCTATAAGCGCGATAAGACTCCAGTGCTTGCAAGTGAACTCAACGCACAAGGTGCGATGACAGTTATATTAAAAGACGCCTTCCAGCCAAACTTGGTTCAAACTCTGGAAAACACTCCAGCCTTCATTCATGGCGGACCCTTTGCCAATATCGCACATGGCTGCAATTCAGTTGTGGCAACGACATCGGCGATGAAGTTAGCTGATTATGTTGTGACAGAAGCTGGATTCGGAGCAGATCTGGGGGCTGAAAAGTTTATTGATATTAAGTGCCGTAAGTCGGGCTTGCGTCCATCGGCCTGCGTTCTTGTGGCAACGGTCCGCGCAATTAAATATCACGGTGGTGCAGATCTCAAGACTATTACCGAAGAAAACCTTGCTGCTCTAGAGGCTGGAATCGTTAACTTAGAGCGCCATATTCACAACATCAAGGATGTCTATAATCTTCCGCTTGTTGTATCTATTAACAACTTTACAAGCGACACCGCAGCAGAGATTGCACTTCTGCGATCACGAGTTGAGGCTATGGGCGTAAAAATAGTTCTTGCCACTCACTGGGCAGATGGTGGTGCTGGGGCTATTGATTTAGCTCATGCCGTTGTTGAACTGTGTGAGATTCCAAATCAAATGAAGTTTGTTTATGAAGATGAGCAAAGCCTGTGGGAGAAGGTAAATGCAGTTGCCACAAAAATCTACGGTGCTAAGGAAGTAACGGCCGATGCAAAGGTCCGCCTTAAGCTCAAAGAGCTCGAAGCATCAGGTTATGGACACTTTCCGATTTGTGTGGCAAAAACTCAGTACTCATTTAGTACTGATGCCGCTCTCAGAGGGGCGCCAAGTGGACACTCAATCAATATTCGCGAAGTTAAATTATCGGCGGGCGCTGAGTTCATCGTCATGATCTGCGGAGAGATTATGACTATGCCAGGCCTGCCAAAGGTTCCAGCGGCCGAGCGCATTGATTACGTTGATGGAAAGGTCGTAGGCTTGTTCTAATGAAGTATTCACCGTGGTCTCAGGATGCAGCACGTGTACTTCTTGCGACCCTGAGCGATGAAAAAGGGCCCGTGTTGATGGCTCTTCAGTTGATGCAAAAAGAGTTTGGCTACGTGGACAAAGCCTGTGTTGAACTCATTGCAAACTACTTCAATAAATCACGGGCCGACGTTCATGGTGTTTTAACTTTCTATCATGATCTGCAAACAACTCCACCAACTGAGCATCAAATCTCAATCTGTGTGGCCGAGGCATGTCAGGCAGTAGGGGCCCGAGAGCTTTCCGCAGCGGTAAAGGCAAAGTTTGCCGATGAGACCAAGGATGCGTACTGCTTTGGTAACTGCGCACTCGGACCTGCGGTGATGGTAGATGGAAAGATCATCGGTCGCGCAACACTGGAGAAAATTGAGAGCGCCCGCCAATGATAATTTATATTCCGGGTGATAGCGCAGCCGTCTCAGTTGGTGCAGATGAAGTCGCAGCTGCGATCGCACAGCTTGCTCCTACGGCAAGAATTGTTCGCAATGGTTCGCGCGGGGCGTTATGGCTGGAAACTCTTGTTGAAATTCAAACTCCATATGGCCGTGTCGCCTATGGTCCAGTCACCGCAAAGGACGTAGCCTCATTATTTGAAGCCGATTTCCTCAACGGCGGAATCCACCCACTGGCTCTAGGTAAAACTGATCAAATTAAATGGCTAGCAACTCAAGACCGTGTCACTTTCGCCCGCGTAGGAGTTATCGACCCGCTATCGCTAGATGACTATATGGCACATGGCGGCCTAATCGGCTTGCGCAAAGCGCTCAAGCTTTCACCGGATGCGATTATTAATGAAGTTACCGAATCAGGGCTTCGAGGACGAGGCGGCGCCGGTTTTCCTGCGGGAATAAAATGGCGCACAGTTTTACAAAGTTACGGCTCGCAAAAATATATTTGCTGCAATGCCGATGAGGGAGATAGTGGGACATTCGCCGATCGCATGTTGATCGAGGGCGATCCCTTTACATTAATCGAAGGCATGACAATTGCAGGTATTGCAGTCGGTGCTACACAGGGAATTGTTTACTTACGCTCAGAATATCCATATGCCATCGCAACACTTCAAAAGGCAATTGATATCGCGCGAGAGAGTGATTGGCTAGGCAATCGCGTTCTTGGGTCGACGCATGCCTTTGATATTTCGATTCGTGTTGGTGCCGGTTCTTACGTCTGCGGTGAAGAGACGGCGATGCTAGAAAGCATCGAGGGTAAGCGCGGAGTAGTCCGAGCCAAACCACCACTTCCTGCAGTTGAAGGTCTCTTTGGTCAACCCACGGTAATTAACAATGTTCTTACGCTCTCTACTGTGCCAATGATTTTGTCCGAAGGCGCAGAGGAATATAAAGCGCGTGGAGTTGGACGATCTCTTGGAACGCAGGTCTTTCAACTAGCTGGCAATATCGCACGCGGTGGAATTGTTGAGAGGGCATTCGGAGTAACACTTGATGAATTAGTCAATACCTATGGAGGTGGCACGTTATCTGGTCTGCCACTTCGCGCAATCCAAATTGGCGGACCGCTAGGTGCATACTTTTCAACGGCACAAATGGATACGTCGATGGATTATGAGTCACTCATCGCTGCAGGCGGAATGCTGGGTCACGGCGGAATCGTGGTCTTTGATGAGAGTGTTGATTTAGCGGTGCAAGCGAAATTCGCTATGGAGTTTTGTGCCATTGAATCCTGTGGCAAGTGCACACCATGTCGTATTGGTTCAACACGTGGGGCTGAAACTATCGACCTGATTATTGAGGGCGTAAGGGTGGATGAGAATAAGAAGTTGCTTCTCGACCTCTGTGAAGTGATGACCGATGGATCGCTGTGTGCCATGGGCGGTTTGACCCCTTTGCCAGTAAAAAGTGCCATGCTTAACTTCCCATCCGACTTCAATGGAGTGCGCAGATGACGATGATTTTTGAGCCAGATTTCGGCACGCCTGTCAGCGAGCGAACCGATTGTGTAAACCTTGAGATTGATGGCCGCGCAATCACCGTTCCCGCAGAAACTTCGATTATGCGCGCAGCCCTTGAAGCCGGCATTGATATCCCAAAACTCTGTTCTACCGATAGTTTAAAGGCCTTTGGTTCATGTCGATTGTGCGTCATTCAAGTCGATGGTCGTAACGGCACTCCATCATCCTGTACAACACCAGTTGCCGAAGGTATGAAAGTTGCTACACAATCGGAAAAACTTGATCGCATCCGCAAAGGCGTTATGGAGCTCTATCTTTCGGATCACCCAGCAGATTGTGCAACAGGAGATGAATGTGAAGTTCATGGCGTTGCTAAGAAAATTGGAATAGGTTCTAGCCGCTATACAAACGTTGCCACGCACTTAGATTTGAAAAAAGATGAGAGTAATCCCTACTTCACCTTTGATTCAACTGAGTGCATCGTCTGCAACCGATGTGTACGAGCCTGCGATGAAGTGCAGGGAACTTTTGCATTAACGATCGAGAACCGTGGCTTTGAAGCCAGGGTCTCATCGTCGGGTACCTCATTTATTGAGAGCGAGTGTGTTTCATGTGGAGCCTGCGTGCAGGCCTGCCCAACTGGAGCCCTTACTGAAAAAACGCTATTAACTATCGGTGCGCCAACCTCTTCAGTTATTACAACGTGTGCCTACTGCGGCGTTGGTTGCAGCTTTAAAGCTGAGATGCGTGGCGAAGAAGTTGTGCGTATGGTTCCATTGAAAACCGGTGGCGCAAATGAAGGACACTCATGCGTGAAGGGCCGCTTTTCATATGGATATGCCACTCACTCTGATCGTATAACAAAGCCAATGATTCGAAGCGCAATCACTGATCCATGGAAAGAGGTTTCATGGAGCGAAGCTATTACTTTTGCCGCCGATGGATTAAAACGCATTCAGGCAGAAACTGGAGTCAATGCAATCGGCGGAATCACTTCTTCGCGCTGTACTAATGAAGAGGTCTTCGTAGTACAAAAGATGGTTCGAGCCGCTTTTGGTAATAACAACGTCGATACCTGTGCCCG
>CANIBB010000058.1:0-6504 GCA_947465575.1 Actinomycetota bacterium
ACATTTGCGCGTATCCTTAGACATCGCAGTTAAGAGTAAGGGAGGTTCGAGCGTGGTTCTAGTACGCGAGGCCGTTGGTCTTACCCTTCGTGCTGCCCGCACATCGCAGGGTCGAACTTTGCGCGATGTCGCACGCGCCGCACGCGTATCTCTTGGCTACTTATCTGAGGTTGAACGCGGTCAAAAAGAGGCATCCTCCGAGCTGCTCAACGCAATCTGCGCAGCCCTTGGTCTCTCACTCTCAGGAGTATTTAGCGATGTATCAATGGAGTT
Source organism: Actinomycetota bacterium (assembly GCA_947465575.1). Classification (GTDB taxonomy): domain Bacteria; phylum Actinomycetota; class Actinomycetes; order Nanopelagicales; family Nanopelagicaceae; genus Planktophila. Next base: position 274 of record CANIBB010000058.1, read on the forward strand.
AGCAAGCCATGAGAGCGTAACTCTTACCGTTGTCGATGCCGCTTAATAAGTACGCACCACAAGTAAGCACACACCGCCGCACACAAAGTGCGATTCTCACCGGAACAAAAAACCTCATTGCAACAGTTGGTTTAGCTAAAATGTCGATGATAGAGATCGCCGATACATCTGAAGTCTCTCGTGCAACGCTATATAACCACTTTCGCGATAAAGATAGTGTCATTGTCGCCCTCTGCGAGTCTGAGTGCGCACGTTTGATTGCAATTGCACAGAGCGCACCCAATGCAATTGATGCCTTAGAACTACTTTCAATTCAAATCTCTACCGATGCCGCACTTGCACACATGCGAGTAAATGATCCAGCACCTCTGGCGTTAGCTCTGGCTGCGACGGATTCTCCGTTATGGGCCAACATTGCCGATGCGCTAGCGGTAATTACTGGAAGTCAAGTGTTAGCCGATTGCGCACTTCGATGGTTAATCGGTCAGGTGCTGCAGCCTTTAACACCAAACGATTCACGTTTGCAAGCTGAACTACTCATCTCCCGTGCGAATATCTGATTTACGTGAGCGCCTTACGCTCTCATTTGGTGTTGGCTCGCACTTTCCAGTAGATATTGCAATCTCAGAGCTTGGAAGTCGAAGCGTTAATGAGGCGTTAGCCCATGGATACGAACCCGATGAAGTATGGAAGGCTGTCTGCAAGGAACATCCTAAAGAGACAGAGAAATACAAATATTGAATATGAAGCTACATTCAACTCTGACCGAAACAAATTCAGCGCTTCCGCCATTAGTTTTAATTCATGGACTTGGCTCTGCGGCAACTGCCTTTAAACCGATTATTTCTGCGCTTTCAAGCTCTTTTCGTGTTATCTCTATTGATTTGCCGGGACACGGTAAAAGCCCTTATAAAGCTGGCCAGGAAATGGAGCCAAAGGCGCTAGGTAGTGCAATATTTGAAAATATCAGCGACGAGTATGGAATCGATAGTTTTCACGTTGTCGGCAACTCATTAGGTGGCTGGATCGCACTTGAAATGGCTGCCAATCAGCCACATCGCATCATAAGTCTTACCGGACTTGCACCAGCAGGTCTCTGGTTAGAGCCAGCTTCGGGCCGTTTACCCAGCGAAGCTCGCTCATATTATTTAGCTAAAGCATTGAGACCATTTCTTAGAGTTGGCCTGAAGTCGCAGGTGATGCGCTCGATTGGATTCTCGAAAGTAAGTCCCAAGTGGCAAGAGCTCAGTTATGAAACCTGTCTCGATGCAAGTATTGCGATGGCTACTTGCAGCGGATATTTCCCGGCATGGGATGGAATGCTCACCAGGCGCTTCGATGCATATGTTCCGGAATCAGTACCTGTAACAATTCTCTTTGGCGATAGCGATAACACCTTGCCATTTCCAGATTCACAAGAGCACTCGTTAGCTCCTGTTCACTGCGCGTGGTTATCGCTTGAAAACTGCGGTCACGCACCGATGTGGGATCAGCCGGAATTAGTGGTGAATCTAATTGCCAGAGCTCATGCAGATTGATGACACGCGCACTAATTCGCTTTGAAACTGGGCTAGCCTAGCCAGAGGCTTATCTTCAATCCACCCATAGTCCATACTTATGCTATGCCAGAAAATAGGATTATCGTTGTTGAAGATGACACCTTCACACGATCTACGGTGTGCGCAGCTCTCAAATTACATGGTTTCGTAGTTGTGGCAGAGTCAGAATCAGCTTCAGCTGCCCTTGAATTAACTTCTAAACTTTTACCATCAGTTGCTCTGCTGGATTTGGATTTAGGTAAGGGACCGACTGGCGTTGATTTAGCCCACGGTTTGCGCAAAATAAAGCACGATATTGGAATTGTATTTTTGACTTCGTATGATGACCCACGCTTGCTCCGGCAAAATTTGCCAGCACTACCACTAGGTTCTCAGTACTTAGTAAAGAAATCGATTACCGATATTTTGACCGTCACGCGCGCGATTAGAAAAGCTCAGCGAGTTGGACAGGAGCTTAATCGAACATCGACACCCGCCAGATCCATTCCTGGAAACCAAAGCTCGATTTTGAGTAGTGTTCAAATAGAGACATTGCGACTTGTGAGCGAGGGCTTAACTAATAGCGAGATAGCCAAACTACGGGATATTTCGGAAAAGTCCGTTGAGCAAACGATCAATAGAATTGTAAAAGCATTGGAGCTTCCGAAAAACCCGAGCCACAACCAGCGTGTGCATCTAGCCCGCGTATTTTTTCGCATGAGTGGAGCACCGCCATCAGAGTGAGGGGGAGGTTTCTAAATAAAGAGCTTCTGTGTGGAAGGCATGCTCTGGATTTGGGTCCCTACTATTTCTTCGCACCAGTGACAATCCTTCTGAACCCAATCGTCGATGGAAGCTTTAAAAGTCCAGTCGATAGCGCCTTGTGGATATTTTCAGGAATTATTCCCTTTCTACTCCTGCTGGCGTTAGTCAAGCTATTGCAAGTAGTTTTAATTAGGAAGATAAGTTTCTTTCCATTTCCCGTTTGGTTGATCCTTACAATTGGGGCAGGTCTTGGATTATTCAAGAGCCTCACATCCTTTGAGTTTGAGCGGATTTTGCAGTTGCATGAGGGATTTGAGATAACTATTGCGTCTCGCATTCTCAGCGGAGTAGGAGCTTGGATTTTTATCGTGCCGGGTTTTGCAATGATTTCTAACTATATGGAGCTGACCAAGGCTCGACGCCTTGTCGTCATGGAGCGATTAGTCACCGCTGAGGCCCTTAAGTCAAGTAATGAAGCGATTTTAGAACAGACCAAATTAGCTGCACGGGCGGCAATTGAGGGCGAGGTGACAGAGCTCTTGAAAGTGACTTTGGAGGAGATCGATGAGTCCAAGGGTAAAACGCTAGAAAAGCAGTATCGAATTATTGCCGCCGTTCTGACACATGCTGCTGAAAACCTTATCAGGCCGCTTAGTCATGAGTTAATGTCAGAGCGTCGTTTAGATTTTCCAGCCCCTCGAATCTGGCAGATTTTTCTCTCCTCGATAAATCGACCAATTCTTCCCATTATTCCGATTCTTGTGGCTACCAATATCTCTGTGGCAACACTTGCAATCCGTGAAGTTGTACCCTTTTCAACTTTGCTCATTATGTGTCTATTGCAAAGCGCTCTTGTATGGATAACCGTCTTGTTTATTTTGAAATTGACTTGGCGCTTCAATCATTTTGGACAGGTGGCATTGTTTACAGGAATATTGTTTATAGTTGTTGCCGATCGAATAGGGCTGATATTACTTGGTATCAATGGTTATAGGTTTTCACAAGATCAGCGCATTCTCCTCAATTTTCTCTGGTTTTTTTCAATCTTCTTAGTTGTCAGCTTCCTAGCTCAATTGTTTAGGGGCGAGAATGAAGTAGAGTTCTTTGTCGAGCAAATGATTAACTCGAAAATTATTGATCAAAAATTAATAGCCGACGAGACATTGCGCGTTAAACACGACATCGCTAGATATCTTCATGGAAATCTTCAATCACGAATCATGTCACTTGGTTTAACACTTGAGCTCAATAAGAATCAAGACCAAGCTAGTCTCGATTCAGCCCTCACGCTTGCTCAATCACTACTTCAATCTCCGTTTGCTGAGTATTTAGAGCTCCACGACCGCACTCTTAATGAGGAAGTCGAATTTAACTGTGGTAAATGGCACGGGCTATTAGGTATTGAAACCGAGATTGAAGACATCGACTCCCAACTCTCTTTTGCCCAAAAGCGGGCTATTGGCGCAGCCCTAGAAGAGGCTTTAGCTAACGCATTACGACATGGATACGCAAGCACGGTTAAAATTAGAATTTTTAAGGCGGATGGGGGAGTTTCCGTTCAAGTTTTAGATGATGGGGTTGGTCCACGCGCAGGGGGTGCTGGTCTGGGCTCTAAACTCTATGACTCTGTTGCCTCGGGAGGTTGGACGCTTCAACACCGTCCTGACGGCAATGGAACAATTTTAGAAATGAGACTATGAGTGATCGTTAATTTCAAGTGCTGAACGTGCGGAAATAAAAGCGTCGACGCATTTTCTAATTTCATTCTCAGTGTGGCTGGCAGTTAACTGAATTCGAATGCGGGCTTTGCCCATTGGGACGACCGGATAAGAAAAGGCAACGGCGTAAATTCCGCGATCAAATAAGGCTTTAGCCATGGCCACGGCGGTGTGCTCATCGGCAAACATGACAGGAACAATTGGATGCTCGCCAGGTATGAGATCGAAGCCCTGCTCAACCATCAAACTACGGAAGAGAGTGGCATTTTCCATAGTCTTCCAGGCTAAACCAGGATGCCTGGTGATGATATCTAGGGCTGCAATTGTCCCAGCAACCACTGATGGAGGTACAGAGTTTGAAAACAGATAAGGGCGCGCTTTTTGACGCAACATGTCAACAATTTCTGGGTGGCGTGAACTTATGTAACCACCTGAGGCACCGCCCAAAGCTTTTCCTAAAGTGCCTGAAAGAATGTCTACTCGATCCTGAACACCGAAATGTTGTGGTGTTCCAGCCCCAGTAGCACCGATAAAACCTGTCGCATGTGAATCATCGACCATCACAAGTGCCCCGTATTTTTCTGCCAGATCGCAGATTTCGGAAAGAGGCGCTAGGTGTCCATCCATCGAGAAAACGCCATCGGTAACAATCAAAATGGTACGTGCACCCTGGGCCGCTTGAAGTTGAATTTCAAGATCGGCCATATCGCGGTTTTGGTATCGAAGACGCTTTGCCTTGCACAATCGAATTCCATCGATAATTGAGGCGTGATTGAGCGAATCCGAAATGATGGCATCGTTCTCATCGAGTAAGGCTTCAAAAACTCCACCGTTGGCATCAAAGCAGGATGGGAAGAGAATCGTTGCATCGGTTGAAAGGAAGGTTGAAATCTCTTTTTCAAGGAGCAGGTGCTGGTTCTGCGTTCCTGCGATAAATCGCACGCTAGCCATCCCGAAGCCATATTTATCTAGGGCTTTCTTTGCCGCAGCTATAACATGCTCATTATTTGCCATACCTAGATAGTTATTTGAGCAGAAATTTAGAAGCTCAGCACCTTCGGCGCTTACCTCAACACGTTGAGGTCCCGCAAGGGGTCGTTCAGTTTTTAATAGCCCAGCAGTATTAAGGGCCTCTAACTTAGCTTTGAGGCTATCTATGAAACTCACTACAGATGAAATCAGTTGCTCCAATCCAAAATTACTTTGCCGCAGTCACCTGATCGGGCGAGAGCGAAGGCCTCTTCCCACTTTGCGGCAGGAAATCTGTGAGTTATTACCGCTGAGACATCTAAACCTTTTTGCACCATGGAGTTCATGGAGTACCAGGTTTCATACATCTCTCTGCCATATATTCCTTTAATAGTAATCATGTGAGTTACAACTTTGGCCCAATCAAAAGAAATGGGTTCAGCCGGTAAGCCAAGGGCGGCAATGCGCGCGCCATGTCCAACGTTTGCCAGGATCATCGGCATCGCCGATTTGTGTCCGCTCATTTCAAAGGCGACGTCAAAGCCCTCTTTCATACCTAGTTTTTTCATTGTTGTAGAAACATCATCGGTTGAAATATTTATCGCAGCATCGACGCCCATGGCGCGAGCCAAATTTAATCGGTATTCATTAACATCGGTAATAACAACAAATCTGGCACCAACAAAACGGGCAATTGCCGCGGCCATTAGTCCAATGGGACCGGCGCCGGTTATTAATACATCTTCGCCAACGACTGGAAAACTAAGAGCGGTATGGACCGCGTTTCCAAGGGGATCAAATACTGATGCTAAATCTAAATCAATACCCTCTGGGTGTAGCCACACATTACTTTCAGGAATGACAACGAATTCGGCAAAAGCGCCATCGCGATGTACTCCAACGCCAATCGTGTTCATACATAAATGGCGACGACCCGCACGGCAGTTACGACAGAGACCGCATACGATATGACCCTCACCTGAGACCAGATCTCCAACTTTTATACTTGTAACATCGGCGCCAATTTCACTCACTCGCCCCACAAATTCATGGCCTGGAATAAAGGGGGGATTTAAATTCGTATCGGCCCAAGAATCCCAGCTTTCAATATGAAGATCAGTTCCGCAGATACCAGTCTTAAGGACCTTAATCTTTACCTCGCGCTCACCTGTGTGTGGTTCAGGGACTTCCCGTAGCTCTAGGCCTGGACCGCGCTGGGCTTTGTAGAGAGCTCTCATAAC
>CANIBB010000059.1:0-6483 GCA_947465575.1 Actinomycetota bacterium
ACTCCAGAGTCGCTTCCTGAGCGCATGCTGCGAATAGTGGTCGGTAGTTATGATCCCGAACTGATTGAGCACTTTACGCGCGATGGTCTTGACCATCTAGTCGTCGGAAAAATCGCTGGCGGCGTTGCACTGTGCGGTCCATTGGTTCAACCCGGCATTACTCCATGCCTGCAATGTCTCTCACGTGCAGCCGAAGATAGGTTCGGAAGATTTCATAGTCAGCTAACGGCATCCCATGGAACAAGTGAGGAGCTCCCGATTGCAATCGCTCATCAACTGGCTGCAATCGCAGCTCATGCAGCGCTGCGCTTCATCGATACTGGCGAGTGCGCGCTCAAAGGAGCGCAGATTCAATTGAACTATCTCGAACCATTCACGCCAACACTGACCCACTTTTCCCGCCATCCCCAATGTAGGTGCACGTGGAGTGGTTCGGAAGTTGGAGCAAACGAGCAGGAAGAAGAGATATTGAATTTCAATGAGGGCACTGGGCAGATCCTTACCACCGATATACACAAGGGCCTCTGATTTCGACGGCGCACTCAGATGCAAATAGAAGACTGGCACACGCATCACACCCACACTATTGGAGGAACCATGAAGGCACTACTAACAAATCTTGTAAAGGCAGAGATTTCACTTCGCGATGGATTAACTAGAACACACAAAAACTTTTATGCACGTCTGCGCGATGAACGTGGAGATGTTCCTGGATGGGTGCTCGTTGTATTAATGACTACTGGTCTAGTTACCGCGATTTGGACGATCGCTGCACCTCGGCTAACTTCGATTTTAAAGAACTCACTCGATGCCATGAATGGAATTCGCTAAGGCGATAGCAATGCACATTATTGCAACTGTCGCGAGTTTCTTCCGCCGAAATAGATCAGCAATGGTGCCAACTTTCGGAGGGGCAAGCATGGAGCGACAGATCTCAAAACTAAAGCGAGATGATGGAAACGTTGAAAGTGCAATGGTATTGATCCCTCTCTTAATTCTCTTTTTAATTGGAATCGAACTCATAGCCGCCACAAACTTGCGCAATGGTGATGCTGCCATTGCGCAGGGCGAGGCCTCGCGTCGGGCGATAAGCGGAGAGATATTTTCACAAGATGAGGTAATTGAGCTTTACTCTCCAGATAAATTCGCGCATATCCGAGTTCTAATCACTCATCGCAGAACAACGGTGCCCCAGCTGGTTCCCGGATTAATCGCGCTCATGGGTGGTTCGCCTTCAACGGATGTAAAAGGCGCAGCGATTATGGAGCCGGTTAATTGATGCACCACATAGTGCGCAGATGGTTCAAGGAAGACACGGGCAGCGCAATCGTTGAGTTTGTAGCGTTGGCGATTCCACTCTTCATTCCTATTTTCATATACCTTAATAATTTTGCATCTGTTAGTGGCAACGAAGCGATCGTCAGAGTATTGGCCCGCGAAGGTCTGCGCGCCTATGTTGCAAGCGATAGTGATCACTCTGGTCGAGAAGTATCTGCGCAGGCACTTACTGTAATAGCCCAACATCTTGGTCTCACGGCTAGTGAGATCCAAACACTTACTGCCAAATATGAGTGCTCGAATAATCCCTGCTTGTCATCAAATGGCCGAATTCGATTAACTGTTTCCTATATCGATGAACAGTCACGTCGCAGTATTGAGGCATCGGCCCAGGAGCACATAAGCCCATGGATGTAGATAAGGGTAAGTGGAAGATTTTAAGAGATGAGAGCGGCTCACTCAGTGTTGTCATTATCGGTCTATTTTTTATCACCGTTGCCTCCCTCATGGTTATGAGTGATGTTGCAACAGTGCTTGTTGCCAAGCGCTCACTTGCCCAGGCGACAGAGGCCGCTGCCCAACGCGGGGTACATACCTTGGATAAGGCCTCGTATTACACGGGAAAGGGCACAATGTTTACGGCACCGATTGCTCTGATCACTCATCGCGATCACACGCCAATTCCAATTGACTGCAACCGAGCAGTTATTGATGTCATGCTCGAACTTCACAACTGGAGTAACGATGATGGATCGATGAAGCGACAGGAGCTTCAGGGGATTGTTTTAACTGATTTTAACTGTGATGGAACAACACTTGAAATATCAACCTACGCCGAAGTTAAATTTCCTTTTACCGTGCCTTTCTCCAGAATGGATTCAGCGAATCTAACTTCTACGGTTGGCACTACAAATCAAGTCCAAGAAGGCTTCTATCTCTTTGGAGTTCGCCTGCATTGATCCAAGAGTTCGCCTACGATAATTCACAAATTCGCTGGCATTCATCCAAAAGTTCGCCTACGATAATTCACAAGTTCACTGGCATTCATCCAATTATTAGTAGTAACGACAGAGTTCGTCGCATGTAACGCTAGGGCTTAGGTACAGGAGCCCTAGCGTTCTTATGTGAGGGCGGTAATCAGTACTGGGCTATCCTTCATGCATGGCCGCCCGAGAATATGGATTAGAGATCGATGCGATCGATGCGACTCTTGTCTCTATTGAAAAGGTTTTAGACCTTCCAAAACTGCGTGCCCAAGCTTTGGTTTTAGAGGAAGAGGCGGGCGTCCCTAATCTTTGGGATGAGCCAGAGAATGCCCAGAAAGTTACGAGCCGTTTATCCCGCGTTCAAGCCGAGATTAACAAACTTACGGGGCTTCGTAGGCGCGTAGAAGATCTACCTATTCTCTTTGAGCTTGCAGAAAGTGAGCCCGATGGAAGCGCAGTCGCCGATGCCGAGCGAGAGTTAGATGCCGTAAAGAAATCGATCGGAGAGCTAGAAGTTCAGACGCTTCTCAATGGCGAGTATGACGATCGCGATGCATTGATCACGATTCGCTCTGAGGCCGGCGGTGTCGAGGCAGCTGATTGGGCCGAGATGATTATGCGTATGTATCTGCGTTACTGCGAGCGCCACAATTTTCCTGTAGATGTTTTGGAAACTTCCTATGCAGAAGAGGCCGGTATTAAGTCAACGACATTTCGCGTTACTGCACCTTATGCATATGGAACCCTGTCTGTGGAACAGGGAACACATCGCTTGGTTCGCATTTCACCATTTGATAGCCAGAGCCGTCGCCACACATCATTTGCCGGCGTTGAAGTTGTTCCGGTTGTAGAACAAAGTGATCACGTTGAGATCGATGAAAAAGAGGTTCGCACTGATGTCTATCGCTCATCAGGCCCCGGTGGTCAAGGTGTTAACACAACTGACTCGGCCGTTCGCTTAACGCATATTCCGACAGGCATTGTCGTCTCATGTCAGAATGAACGTTCACAGATTCAAAACAAGGCAACGGCAATGGCCGTCTTGCAGTCAAAATTATTAGAGCGCCGTCGTCAAGAAGAGGTGGCAAAGATGAACGCTCTTAAAGGCGATAATTCGGGGTCATGGGGAAATCAGATGCGCTCATATGTTCTTGCCCCGTATCAAATGGTGAAAGATCTACGTACTAATTATGAAACTGGAAATACGTCGGCGGTTTTAAATGGTGAGATCGACGAGTTCATCGAAGCCGGCATTAGATGGCGCCGCTCCAGCTAATTCCAGCAGGCAGAATTCGTCGCTCACATTGGATTATGGGGCCGAGCATCAGATAAATCACAGATTTTCTAGGCTCAGTTGCGCGTTAGAAGTGTCGATTTCCAGGATACATACATAAACTAGGTCCAGAGCGCTCACGGCGAAGTAGAACGTGGGCCTGAAATATTTCGGGAGATTTAGATGATTCGCTTTGAGAATGTCACCAAGATCTACCCGGGGCAAGATCGAGCAGCGCTGGATTCCGTAAACCTAGAGATTCTCAAGGGTGAGTTTGTCTTCCTTGTCGGATTATCTGGATCTGGTAAGTCAACATTTCTTCGTTTGATTCTTCGTGAGGATCGTCCGACATCGGGTGTTATTCATGTGGCTGGAAAAGATCTTGGAACGCTAGCTAATCACAAAGTTCCAGAGCTTCGCCGACAGGTGGGAACGGTCTTTCAAGATTTCCGTTTGCTTCCAAATAAAACTATTACTGAAAACGTGGCATTCACTCTGCATGTATTGGGATATTCGCAGAAGGAGATTAACCGCGAAGTTCCTGAGGTGCTCGAACTAGTTGGTCTTGAAGATAAAGGAGATCGTTTGCCCTCTGAGATCTCTGGCGGAGAACAACAGCGCGTCGCCATCGCTCGCGCCTATGTAAGTCGCCCGCCGATTTTGATCGCCGATGAACCCACTGGAAACCTTGACCCAGCAACAAGTGTTGGAATTATGAAGCTGCTCGATCGAATCAATCGCGAGGGCACTACTGTTTTGATGGCAACTCATGATTCGGGAATTGTTGATCAGATGCGCAAGCGAGTTATTGAATTAGATCTGGGCCATGTAATCCGCGATCAAGTTCGCGGCGTCTACGGATACACGGGATAAGGAAATCACTGGTGAATTCGATGACCATGCATAGTGAACAGCTTTCGATAAATAACTTCGGGAGAGGGTAGAGCATGCGCGCACGGTTTCTCTTAAGTGAAGTTGGCATTGGCCTACGTCGAAATATGACGATGACATTTGCTGTAATCGTCACAACCGCGATCTCCCTCTCACTACTTGGCGTCGGCCTGCTAGCCAATGCCCAGGTTGGAGCGATGAAGGATTATTGGTACGACAAGATTGAGGTCTCCGTATTCTTGTGCGGCTCACTCTCAGAATCACCATCATGTTCTGGCGGAGTGGTTACTTCGGCGCAACGCCTTGCGATTCAACAAGACATCCAAGAAATGGCCGCCGTTGAGAGCGTTTTTTATGAGTCACAGGCGCAAGCATTCACGCGTTTCCAAGAGAGATTTAAGGACTCAGCAATCGCGGCAAATGTATCTGCCGATCAACTCCCAGAGTCGTTTCGTGTGAAGCTAAAGGATCCAACTCAATTTGCAGTAATCGTTAGTGCATTCTCTGGTCGCCCAGGGGTAGATGTTGTCCAAGATCAGCGGAGCATTTTAGAGAAGTTCTTTAAGCTCCTAGAAGTTCTGCGCAACGGAGCTCTCTTAGTTGGATTGGCATCAGTACTAACGGCAGCGCTATTGATTAGTAACACACTTCGAATCGCCGCCTTTAACCGGCGCCGCGAAACAGGTGTGATGAAGCTTGTCGGTGCATCATCATGGTCGATTCAACTTCCATTTCTCCTTGAAGGCGTTATTTCAGCGATTATCGGCTGGGGATTGGCGACGGGATTATTGGCTGCGCTTAAAAGCGTCGTCGACTCCAAGGTTGCACCTCTTCTGACATTCACGAAGTTCTTTGGCTGGAATGAAGTCTGGGTAGCATCGGGCTATCTACTGGCTACGGGTTTATTTGTATCGACCGTCGCATCAGTTATTACGCTGCGCCGCTACCTAAAGGTCTAATCGCCGCAGCTTCCTTTACTAATCTGCGATTTACCTACAAAGTCACCGCAGCACCTGTATTTTCGCTTTGATGATTACACCGCAACGGTATTAATAGGTCTAATCGCCTCACTCTTAATGAGAGAATAAGCACCGTAGTAATAGAGCGAGAAAACTCGTTTTACAGTGAGGGCGGTGATGGGCAGATGGTCAAAGAGGTAGGTCGCAAGCTCATTGCCCAAAATAAGAAGGCGCGCCACGATTATTCAATCGAGGATGTTTTTGAGTGCGGATTAGTTCTCATGGGAACAGAGGTTAAATCTCTGCGTCTAGGGCGAGCATCGCTCATCGATGGTTTTGCTATGGTCAACGATGGAGAGCTGTGGCTCAGCGGGGTTCATATCCCTGAGTACACCGAGGGCACGTGGACGAATCACACCCCGCGGCGCGATCGCAAACTACTTGTACATAAGGCCGAACTCACAAAGTTGATTGCAAAGCTTAAAGACTCAGGAACAACATTGGTTCCGCTCTCCCTTTATTTTAAAGATGGAAAAGCCAAGGTTGAAATCGCAGTTGCCCGCGGAAAGAAAGCCCACGATAAGCGTGAGGCGATTAAGGCCCGCGAGGCAGATCGAGAAGTTGCTCGCGTAGTTTCGCGAGGCAGTTCTGGAAAGAGTGGCAAGGCTTCTAAGCGCTACGAGGATTGATTCACAGTTTTTCAAGGAAAAGCAATCCATGGCTGGTGGCTTCGATTTTTCGCCAGGCAGTATTTCGAAATCCATGAAACTTGATGTATCTGCCGATATTTAGATTGCTTGGAATTGAGACAAAGATAGGATTTCTTCATACTCCTGGCTGCAAATCTGGCTCCAAGCCAATTCCGAACCTGCGCCGCTTATTAACTCTGTGTAACTAAGCGTGAGATCTGTAGATTATGAAACTCCGCTTTGTTGACCTACAATTGATTCACCGCCGCTTCGATACCTCAATTTTTGAGGCGATGTTGCGACGGCAAGCAGTAGTTGACAATTAAATAGGGGATAAGAAATACGTTTCTTTTTCTCCAAGTTCTATGTGTGAAAGCACAATAAATCTTGGGGGTGAACGGTCTCGA
>CANIBB010000060.1:0-6429 GCA_947465575.1 Actinomycetota bacterium
GCATATGGCTCCGAACAGATTCTTATCGCCCTACTTCCAGCCTTTGGTTTAGCGGCATTTGCGATCTTGATGCCGATGACTGCAGTTGTTTTAGTCATCTTGACGATTATTACGCTCTCCTACCGAAATGTAATCAATGTATATACCAAAACTGGTGGTGCTTACATTGTCTCGCGAGATAACTTTGGTCCAGTTGTTGCGCAAGTTGCCGCTGTTGCATTAATGCTTGATTACATCGTGACCGTTGCTATTCAATCCGCTGCAGGTGTTGCAGCAATTATTTCAACTTTCCCGGGACTCCACTCATGGAAGATCCCTATGATCTTATTTGTCATCGCACTGCTAACTTATGGAAATCTTCGCGGCGTTAAAGAGGCCGGCAAAGCCTTTGCGCTTCCGACTTACTTCTTTATTGCCTGTATGTTTATCGTCTTTTCAATGGGTCTTTACCGTCAATTCAATGGCACTCTTGATGAATTGGCAACCAACCTGCCAGGTGCAGTTGAAGTCGGTCAAGAGCAAGGGCTTCTTACCTTTGCCGCGATTTTCATTTTGCTTCGTGCATTTGCTAATGGCGGTTCATCACTGACAGGACTTGAAGCGATCTCTGATGGTGTTGCCTTATTCCAGCATCCAGAACACGTTAATGCGCGACGTACTTTGTTTGTGATGAGTGGACTCCTTGGCACATTAGTTCTAGGCGTCTCATGGTTTGCCCATAAAATTCATGCGATGCCTTATGAATCAGGCACTCCAACAGTTATCTCTCAAATTGCAAAGACAATTGTTGGCGATGGCGCTTTTGGTTCGTTTATGTTCGTGATGGTCCAATTAGCAACGATGTTAATCCTTTTTGCTGGTGCAAACACGACCTACAGCGCCTTCCCACTCCTATGTAACTTCGTGGCAACTGATGGTTATTTGCCCCGCCAGTTAACTAAGCGAGGCCACCGTTTAGCTTTCTCCAATGGAATACTTCTTCTATCTGGTGGCGGAGTCTTTTTAGTCCTTTTCACCGCAGGATCTGTCGAGCATCTTGTGGCTTTCTATGCTCTCGGGGTATTTACTGGTTTCTGTCTTGCGGGGTTTGGTATGACTCGTCACGCGCTGCGTAACCGTACTGGTGCTTGGAGAGCGAAGGTCTTTATTAATGCTCTCGCTGGATCAATTTCGCTAATCATCGTAATTATTTTTTCAGTTGTGAAATTTACTGAGGGCGCCTGGCTTGTTCTAGTGACCGCACCGATATTAGTAATGACTTTTCTTCGTTTGCGTCGGCAGTACACCCGCGAACAAGAGGCCTTATCGGTAAAGCGCGAGCATGAGCGAGCAACTTCAATTTTGCGCCACGATGTAACGGTCCTTATCGATAGCGTTGACATAGCAACTGTCGGAGCAATCCGATATGCCCGCAGTCTTAATCCTCGTAATCTCACAGCCGTTCATTTTGTTATCGATGATCGTCGCGCCGAGGCTATTCAAGCAGCATGGGCTGCATCAGATGCGCTAGATGATGTGACTCTTGAGCTCATTGACTGCCCTGATCGGCGTTTAGCTAATTCGGCCCTCGATTATGCAATTCGTATGACCGATAAGGCCGATGTTGAACTTACGCTTTTACTTCCACGTCGTTCATATTCAGGTTTCTTAGGTCGATTACTTCACGATCAAACTGCAGAACAAATTGCAGCACCTATCTCTCAACTTCCTCGAGTGGTTGCAACTATCGTTCCTTTCGATGTCGATCGAATTACTTCATCGTCAAAAATCGAAGTTCATCATTTACACGATGTGAAGACTGGTGACCCGGTCGTAGTTCCCACTGCTCCAAAGGTGTCCGCCCCATTAAACATCGAACCTGTTAGCCATTACGCTGAAAACATAACTGCGATCGGCGAAATTCAGTGGCGAAAGCGCGCTCAAGTACAGGGGCGTGTGACTTCGATCAAGACCGCCCCTCGCGGTGCAGCGCCTACGTTGCAAGTTGAAATTTGGGATGAGACTGGCGGCGTTTCATTGCAGTTCTTAGGTCGTCGCGAAATCGCCGGACTCGAAGTTGGATCGCAAATGCGTGCTGAAGGAATGGTCGGCGAAGAAGAGGGATCCATGGTAATTCTTAATCCTTCTTACGAACTCCTTGTATAAAGCTTTTTAATACTGCAGAGCACTCATCAGCCAATACTCCACTACGCACTTCGACATTAAATAACGATCGAGGATCTCGCAATAGATCCCAAACTGAGCCCACGGCACCGGCTTTTTCATCCCACGCACCGAAGACCACAGTAGATATGCGTGATTGTGCAATAGCCCCAGCGCACATAGCGCACGGCTCAAGCGTGACAATAATTGTGTGACCCTCTAAACGCCATTGACCTGTGGTTTGCGACGCTCTGCGCAATGCAACTATCTCAGCGTGTGCCGTTGGATCATTATGTAGTTCGCGTTCGTTGTGGCCAGTTGCAATAATCTCTCCGTGCTTATTGATAATAATTGCCCCGACAGGAACATCCCCGCTTACAAGGGAGTTTTGCGCAACAGCTAAAGCTGCGCGCATTAACTCTTCATCGCTCACAGTTGTAAAAGCTCTGCAAACTGATCGCCAAAGCCAAGTCGATTAGCTATCGCCTCTAACTGTTCATCGGGAAATAACTCTGAATCATCGCACAGTGCCGATATCTCCATGCCGTTCATTCCTAAGTCAGATAAAATCTCTATGTGTCCGATTGGATTTGAATCCTCATCATCTTCTGGCATCGGTAAATCTGCAATCTCCAGCAACTCTTCTGCCACTGGGTAATCTAAAGCGCAGGTTGCATCACTTAGAAAGAGAGAGATATGTGAACCGAGGACGCGAATTAGTATAAAAAACTCTTCGTCGATAGATATTAATGCAATTGCGCCGCCATTTGTCTGTTGTGATTTTAGACTTGTAATAATTTGAGTGATATCCGTTGGATCTGGAAGTATTCCGAGCGTCCAGCGTCCATCTTCATGCCAAGCGGCCACGGCGATATCTAATTCATTTGTGATGCTGCTTACTTTTGAAATCGAATCCGGCACATCATCGAGCGCATCGAACTCTTCGATGTCGTCTACAAGCTCTTCCTCGAATTCAGCCATACGCTCATAGTTCCACTCATTGGAAAGGAATGAAAGCCCTGTAAGGTAAGGGGCATGAAAGTACACGTAGCAAATCACCCATTAATTGCGCACAAATTGACGGTCCTGCGCGACGTACGAACCGATTCGCCGACTTTTCGGCGCCTTGTTGAAGAGCTAGTGACTCTCCTGGCCTATGAAGCAACTCGAGATGTTCGCACTCATTCAGTTGCAATTACAACTCCGGTAACTAAGACAACGGGATTAAAGATGGCCGAACCTCGCCCTGTTGTTGTACCAATTTTGCGCGCCGGTCTTGGAATGCTTGAGGGTATGAGCAAGTTGATTCCAACTGCCGAAGTAGGCTTTCTAGGAATGGTGCGAGATGAAAAGACTCTCCAAGCAAGTACCTATGCAAATCGGCTTCCAGATGATTTATCGGGACGTCAAGTATTCGTACTAGACCCAATGCTTGCAACTGGCGGCACACTTATCGCAGCCTTTCATTATTTAATTGATCTAGGCGCAAATGACATCACCGCTATCTGCATCTTGTCAGCACCTGAAGGAATAGCCGCGGTAGAAAAAGAGTTTGCATCAAGTGCAGTTCCCATCACAATCGTTACTGGTGCCCTCGATGAGAGACTTAATGAAAATGGTTACATCGTTCCAGGTCTGGGCGATGCCGGCGACAGATTATATGGAGTTGTATAAATGGCATCAACATCACCAGGTTATGGAATAACAATCCGCATAGAAGGCTCGCCTAACTCACAGCCTGTAGCTCTTGCGACAACGGTGATTTCTGAGGCAGGAGCAACAATAACCGCCCTCGATGTTGTCGAATCGCTTCTAGAAAAAGTTGTTATTGACGTAACTTGCGACACTATCGACTCTGCTCATGCAGATGAGATAACAATTGCGCTTTCAAAGAATCCTGGGTTAACGGTTCGTAAAGTCAGCGATCGAACATTTCTTTTGCACCTTGGTGGAAAAATTGAAGTGACTTCAAAAGTGCCATTAAAAACTCGTGATGATTTATCGCGTGCCTACACCCCTGGTGTAGCCCGAATCTGCCAAGCCATTGTCGATGACCCATCCGATGCCCGACGCCTGACTATTAAGCGAAACACTGTCGCAGTTGTGACCGATGGATCGGCAGTGTTGGGCCTTGGAAATATCGGACCTGCCGCGGCGCTTCCTGTGATGGAGGGTAAAGCGGCCTTGTTTAAGCGCTTTGCAGATGTAGATGCCTGGCCAGTCTGTCTTGATACTCAAGATGTAGATGAAATCGTTCGTACTGTTCAGTTGATAGCCCCAGTCTATGGCGGTATTAATTTAGAAGATATCTCAGCGCCACGTTGCTTTGAAGTTGAACGACGTTTGCGCGAACTATTAGATATCCCTGTATTCCATGATGATCAGCATGGAACCGCAATTGTTGTCCTGGCAGCGCTTCGTAACTCTCTTAAGTTAGTTAAAAAGAACTTAAGTGACGTCAAAATTATTCTTATAGGAGTTGGCGCGGCAGGCAATGCAATCGCTCGATTGTTAGTTCTTAACGGTGCAAGAAATATTATTGGGTTTAACCATCACGGCGTAATCACTAGAGATATGAAGTCTCCGGATTCAATGCAGCAGTGGTTTATCGATACAAGCAATCCAGATAATTTCACTGGAGATATTGCGGGTGCGATGAAGGGGGCCGATGTGTTTATCGGAGTAAGCGCTCCTAACGTAATCACTGAATCCGACGTGGCATCTATGGCGCCCGGCTCGATTATTTTCGCCCTTGCTAATCCCGATCCTGAGATCGATCCCGTTATTGCGCGCAAATATGCAACAGTTGTTGCGACCGGTCGTAGCGACCAGCCAAATCAGATTAACAACGTCTTGGCCTTCCCTGGAATCTTCCGCGGACTCCTTGATGCAAACGCTCACAAAATTACGGATCAATTATTGGTTGCGGCGGCCGAAGCCATTGCAGATTGCGTATCGCCTGAGCAGCTCAATGCATCATTTATCGTGCCCAGCGTCTTTGATCCAAATGTTACTAAGGCGGTTGCCGCGGCGGTAAAGAAGTCAGTGTGATTGAGCTAGCTGCATCTTTTGATGCTCAGTTATCTACTCTTGCCCCTTATCTGGTCTATCTGGTGACGGGCGTAATTATTTTCTTTGAAACTGCTGTCCTGTTTGCTTTTTTTCTGCCCGGAGACTCAATACTCTTTAGCGCAGGTTTAGTTGCAGCAGCACATGGTGATGTCAATATCGTGATTCTCGTGAGTGTAATTTTCATCGCCGCCTTTTTTGGAGATCAAATCGGTTTTGTTCTAGGTCGTTTAGTTGGTCGCCCATACCTAGAAAAGCATGATTCCGTACGGATGAAAAGCATGATTGCCCGCTCTGAAAGATTCTATGAACACACTGGATGGTGGGCAGTTGTTGCCGCGCGATTCTTCCCCTGGATTCGAACATTCGTGCCACCTATAGCCGGTGCTTCTAAGATGAATTACTACAAATTCTTAACCGCGAACGCATTAGGCGCACTGTTATGGGGAGTTGGAATAACTCTGGCGGGATATTACGCCGCAACTTTACCTTGGGTAAAGACATGGTCCTATGCGATTGCAGCTTTCTTTATTTGTGCCTCACTGGTTTCCGCACTCGTGAACTTCCTACGCCACCGGCGATAACACCTGCATAGGTCATTACAATTCCAGTAATTAGGTAAGCGCTTATATGAACTCCATCGGTTGGCGAAACTAAATCAATAACTAGCGAACCAATTAGCTGCCCACCAACGCTAAAGAGCGTGAATGTTAGAACCCCTAAGTGTTGAACTATCGTTGATGTAAAGGCAATATAGATAATCCCAATTATTCCACCGGTATAAATCCACCAAGGGCCGTTGGGTAAGGCTGCAAAGTGAGTTTGTCCGGTTGCAACTCCAATAAGAATAAGAATAAGTAGAAGTGAAGTCCCTGTCACAAAGTTCAGAAATGAGGTCGTGAAACTTTGATGTGAGTGTTCATTGATCTGACCATTAAGAGCGCGCTGCACTCCGACAACTGCACCTGCAATACCTCCGGCAGCAACTGCGAGCATTGAGAGATTCTTGGCATCGATTCGGTCGATAACAGAGACGAATACGGCGATCACGGTTAAAACCGCGGCTAGTATTCGCCGACCTGTAATCGCTTTCTTGCCGCCCCCCGTTAAGCCAATTCGATCAACGGCTAATGACGTTGCAGTTTGGCCCGCAATTGATGCCACCGAATAGATTGCTACACCGATCAGGGGGACAATTTGGGTTTGAATTGCAACGAA
>CANIBB010000061.1:0-6428 GCA_947465575.1 Actinomycetota bacterium
ATGATTCCCTGCTTAGCAAGGGCGTTAACCAAAGGTGCTGCAATTCCTAAATCAGTGAAAGTTGTTGTGATCTCTGTTAATGGAGTCGCGTCAATCAAATTGGCATCGGCTAAGTTTGTTGAAATGTAATTATCATCTGCGCCGAAATCAACGGCGGCATTGGTATGAGTCTTCGACGAATGCTTAAAATCATCACGAGCATATGCTGGTGAGTCATTGCGACGATCGCGGACTGGACGCTCGGCACGGAAGTTAGCTGCACGTGTGTCTGGTGCTTCAGAGCGCTTCTTCGGACGAGTTGGATCAAACTTTTCTACTTTACGTGGAACAAAGTTAGGGCGTCCATCATCAGTGCGCGAAACCTTTGCGACCGCTGCATCACGGCGATTAGTTGGACGAGTTTCTGATTTCTTGTATTCAGTCTTCTTATACTCGGTTTTCTTAAACTCTGGCTTCTCGTACTCAGGCTTTCTATTTTCTGGCTTGACGTACTCTTTTTTCTTGTATTCAGTCTTTTTGAAATCTGGTTTCTTATCTACTGGGCGCTTGGCACGCTCAGTGCGCTCTGCAACAAACTTCTTTGCACGGCTTTCTGGTTTTTGCGAAAGTTCGATACGTGCCTTGCGCTCTTCCGGTGCCTCAACTGGGCGTGGACGTGAGGCGGTCTTTTCCTGGAAACGCTGCGCGCGTAGCTTTGAGCGATCTGTTAGGCGGACCTCTTTTTTAGAGACCGTTGATGGATCGGCATCGGAGTAACGACGAGTAGTTGCGGCCGCACGTGATTTAGGAAGCGCGGCTGCACCTTTGCGTGCATTCTTTTGCGCCGTTGTATGGCGGGCCTTTGGGTCAACTGCTTTAAATTCAGCAGCCTTCTTTGTGCGCTTAGGTTTACCGACAGATGCTGCGCGACGGGCTTTTCCGGGCGCTGAAGTACGTGGTTGTAGAGACATAGAAATGCATACCAATCGAGACGACAAGCGCGTCTCGGGTGTGACTGGCTCTCAAAGAGGCCGTCAGGGTGGTGATAAGACTCGCAAGTAGCGCTACATGTGCGGCGCTTAGGGGAAGTTCTTTGATGCGGTTGCATCAACATGGGCAATTCTACCGTGAATTATTGCTCTTCTTTACCATCGGATTCAGCGGCTAATTCCTCAAGATTTGGGCGTGGAATACGCGGAACATCACCCTTACTTAGCCGTCGCCATAAATACAGTGAAACTCCTGCAAAAAATGGCCACTCAAAGGTATAGACCCATGCCCGCCAGTTTCCACTTTGCGCGCGGCCGAATTCAAACCACCCTGCCCATAAACAAAAGGGCACGACAACAAATAGAGAGATATTTAGAATTCGTTTTTGTTTATTAGTGACCGGAGGAGTGGCAGACCCATCGCTAACCCAATCGGGCGCTTGAAACTCATCTCTATCAGGCATTTTCTGCAGCTATCTCGGCATCGATATCGCGAGATTTCTTCTCTTCAGATTTAATCCAGTGATAAACAGCAAATGACATCCACACCGTATCGATAATCATTGATCCAGCCCACATAAACGAACCACCTTGACGTTGATCGTTGAGTGAATACATATCGTCATATATAGAACTTGGGGCGGTGTAAATAAAGAAGCCGGTCAACGTTTCTGGCACCATCATTAGAAAAAGCGCAATGACTGCCAGGGCAGGTGAGATCCGTCGATTTACTAAGTTGCGATCTAGGAGATTGAAGTAGAAGAAATAAGGAAGGAGTAAATAAAGTGGAACTTCAATAAATGTGTGCGCCCAAGAGTTGTCCATAATAAATTTATGGGGAACTGGAAGGTGCACTCCAATCATTAGTGCGGCATACGTCAGCCAACTGATTACAGGGTGCGTTGCAGCTCTAAAAAAACTATTTGTTGGATGAAAGCTATTGGGTGTACCAAGAACCAATAGTGGGCCTGTAATCATCATCAAAGTAATGTGCTGAACCATGTGAAGTGAGAAATAATCCATCGCTCTCGCGCCGATCGGTGTGACAATTACGGCGAGTGCGCTAATGATCCCGGAGTAGAAAAACCATTGCTGTCGCGTAGCGACCGAGCCCTTTGGTAAGCGCCAGTAGATAAAGGTGAGCAATAAAAGAGGTAAGAGAATCTCAGGGGCTAACTGCCAAGAGCCCCAAATACCGACCTCATGATGATGCATCTGCATAATTACCGAAGGCTAACCCTCAGCGACTCCCCTGTACTAGGAAAATGGCGGGAACTCAGATCTCACTCTGATGCAACTCAACGAATATTGAGTGTTAGCACTCACCTACTCTTGAGTAGCAGAGAAATCTCGCTCAACTCGGTCGGAATTCCAGCCAAGACGTCTACTCTCCTGTGAATGGGCTCACACTCTCGTGTGAGCTTTCTGTGTTTTGAATTAATTCCCGTTTGGGAGGAGCTTTAATGAATAAGCGGATAGTAGGCGCACTCGCAACTGTGATTATTGGAGCTGGCGTTATCGCCGGAATTGGAACATACGTTGCCTCGGCAAAGAATGATTCACGCTTAATGGTGGCAACTTCTGCTGGAACTATGCAGACGCCACAGGGTGAATTACCTCATGCGACTCTCGCAATCTCTGTCTATCCAGACAGTATGGCAGGCAGCCACGGCAAAGATGGTGGAGCACACCCTGGATACGTAACTTATGGGCCGATCACTAACTATGAAGTTCCTGCACATTCTGTAATAACTATGACAGTCACAAATTATGACGGCGGTGAAAGTTTAAATAACGACTACTTCGCACGTGTGCGAGGAACCATTGACGGCTCTGCCGTTTTAGACGGCGAGCGAATGACTTCGATTTCACCTGATGCCGTCGGACATACTTTTACGGTTCACGGCTTAGCAGTTGGCCAAGATGAGTTCTTCTTAAGTGTTCCGATGAAGGCCGTTGCTGAAGAGGATATGCCTGAAGAGGGATTTACCACTAAGCCAACTGTCACAACATTTACATTCATTACTGGCGGACCCGGCGAATATGTCTGGAACTGCGAGTATCCATGCGGTGATGGCACGATCGCAAAGTTTGGCGCAGCAATGTCGACCATGGGCTACATGTCCGGCCACTTTATCGTGAAGGGATAATGCGCCATGAATGATGTAATGACACCTAAAACTCCACAGTGGTGGAAGAAGCCAGATGTTAAGAAGACTGCAATCTTGTGGGTCATCTGTACGGCAGTAATTGGTTACGTGGGAGTTGAATTCCATGTACGCAGCATGGTTAGCCCAGCATCAGAGACAATGAGTGGCGTTATTTCTTTAATGCGCATCTTTACTTGGGCTGCAGCACCAGTTGCTGGCCTTGTAGCTGCAATGTGTTTAACGGTATTAACTTCAAAGCGCCACTACGGAGACACTCCACCGGATGAGGCAGATCACCAGATAAGCAACTCCCCACGTGCAACTGCACTGTGGATAGTTGTATCTGCCTGTCTTTGCTTGTTCGCATTAATCGGCGGATTCATCGTAATTCAAAAAGACTCCGCCGAGCTCCTTGATGCGAATGCAATTGAGATTAACGTGACTGGCCAGCAATGGGTGTGGAGCATTGACTATCCAAATGGTGCACGTAGCGAGGATTTGTATCTTCCAGTTAATAAGCCAGTTGTCTTTCATGTAACAAGCGTTGACGTTAAGCACTCATTCTGGATCGTTCAAATGGGAATCAAAATTGATGCTAACCCTGGCTACGTTACAGAAACGGCGGTTACGCCGGACAAGATTGGCGTCTTTGATTTGAGGTGTGCCGAACTTTGTGGCTTGCTCCACTCATATATGCAAACGAAAGTACATGTTGTAAGCCAGGCTGATTACGAGGCTTGGTTGAATGTTCATGCAGCGATGGAGAAGGGCGCCTAATGACAACCGTAATGAGCAAACAAGTCTCAGCTCCAGGTAAATCAATTATTGAGAGGCTCAACTTTTTCACTGCCCTTGCACTCGGTGCAATTAGTGCCATCGTTGTGTGGCGCTTAGCCCTTCAATTCTTGCCACAAGACACAGAAGTACGGCTTTTTACTCGCGAAGATAAAATTACGCTTTTATCAATGACTGCGTGGTTCGTTGGCTTCATGACTGGAATAGGCGCCCTCGTTGGTCCGTTCCGTTGGCTTATGGGCAAAGATTTATCCCATGAAGAAAATATGTTCTTGGCCGGTAAAGACTTGGGCATCAAGCGCTATTTCCGATATACAACCGATCATAAAGTTGTGGGTATCCAATACTTAGTAATCACGATGGTGATTTTCGGTATCGGCGGAATTTTAGCGATGCTAATCCGCACGAATTTAGGTTCACCAGAAGGCGGTTGGATCCATCCTCAGGCATATAACTCAATCGTTGGAACCCACGGAATCGTTATGATTGTTGGAACGATCATTATGGTTACAGGACCTTTCGGTAACTTCATTATGCCGATCATGATCGGTGCTAGAGATATGGCTTTCCCGCGCTTAAATGCGCTGAGTTTTTGGCTAATCGTTGCTGCTGCAGTGCCATTGCTTTGGGGACAGTTCCTTGGTGGTATTTCAACTGGCTGGACTGCCTATAACCCGTTAGCTAGCCAGGCGCCACTTGGCATGGATGGCTACATCATGTTTATTTGCATTTTTGCTATATCAACAATGGTGGCTGGCGCAAATATCACAACCACAGTTGTACGCATGCGCGCTAAAGGCATGACATGGAACCGCACACCAATCTTTATTTACGGTGTTGTTGCATCAGTTGCCCTAGCACTTCCTGCCTTTCCAGTCTTTTTCTTGTCGCAAGTATTATCAGCGATGGATCGAGCTCTCGATACTTCCTTCTACAACACCGCAGGCGGTGGAAGCGGATGGTTGTATGAAAACCTATTCTGGATTATGGGTCACCCGGAGGTCTACGTAATTCTTATTCCTGCAGTTGCAGCTCTCATGGAAATGGCGCCAGTCTTTACTCGCCGACCACTGTTTAGCTTTAACGTTGCAGTAATGGGAATCGCTGGAATCTCTGGCCTCTCAGTCCTAGTGTGGGCTCACCACATGTATATGTCAGGGTGGGCGCCACTTCTCAATACTCCATTTATGTTAACGACCGAACTTATTTCGATTCCAACTGGAATGTTGTTCTTAGTTCTAGTGGGTACGTTATGGCGCGGTCGTCTATGGATGACTATGCCGACAATGTCGATTTTCGCACTTCTCTGGAACTTCATGATTGGTGGAATCACAGGTATCTATCTTTCAGATGTTCCAGCTGATGCCTTCTTACACGGCTCCATGTATGTAACTGCGCACTTCCATTACACATTGATGGGTGCTGGTTTGACTGGTGCACTTGCAGCCTTGGTCTACTGGTTCCCAGCGATGACTGGACGCATGTTCGATAAGAAACTTAGTTGGGTCTCTTTCTGGATGGTTCAAATCGGCTTTAATATCGCCTTTGTCGGGATGTTTACCGTTGGTCTTGCTGGCCAGCCACGCCGCGTTGAATCATATGCATCGACATTTAATACCGGAAATATGATTACAACTGGTGGCGCTTACTTAATCATGGCTGGAATGCTTGTCCTGCTCTACGGCGTTATCTCATCGTGGACTAGTGGTGTTAAAGCACCTAAGAACCCATGGCAGGCAAAGACGCTTGAGTGGACTGTCGGTTATCCCGTTCCGCTAGAGAACTTTGATGTACTTCCAACAGTTACCTCAGATCCTTACGGTTATGGAAAGGCAAAGTCATGAGCGTCGAGACACACGCACATCACGAACACCCAGATGTAGTTGGAAGTCGTAATCGCCTAGGAGTAATTCTCTTACTCGTCGCAGACATCGCCTTTGCGCTAAGCATGGTCTTTGTCTACTTCTACCTACGCGGTCAAAATGTCAATGACATGTGGTTGCCAGCGGCAACTGAAGAGCGAGCAGCAATTACGCCATTATCAGCCGGTCCAGGTTGGACAGTAACCGCGATTGCTGCCTTTGGGCTCTTGGCACATTTCTATGGTCTTAAAGGTGTGCGGATCGGAAATCAAACGCAGTTAAAACTTGGTTCACTTGTCGCATTCGTAGCTTCATTAGTTGCATTGATTTACCAAGTGAACACAATTTCAAGCGCACCATTTACATTCTCAGATGGCGCATATGTCTCATGTTTCTACATGTTCGCAATTCTCAATTTTGTTCACTTAGCACTAACAGTCTTCATCTCACTTGGTAACTGGAATCGTTCGAGACTTGGTCTCTACGTAGCAGATCACTGGCATGTTGATATCGTTCGTGTGTGGTGGGTCTGGATGGTTGTGTCATCATTGCTCGGTGCCTTCGCCCTCAGCAACCCATAAGCCAAACTCTAACTGGATCAGCCTCTACTTCGTCTTAGGCGTCGTATGGGGCTGTTCCTTTATCTTCATTAA
>CANIBB010000062.1:0-6423 GCA_947465575.1 Actinomycetota bacterium
ATCCCTTCATTTATGGGCGTTCGCTGCGAATATATTCCAGGACGAGATCGCTTATGGATGTCACGAGAAAAATGGGATAAATATTTACGAGATCGGTTATTAGCCCTAGTTGAAGAGACTGGCGCGACAGTCCTATCTTTTGATGGCGTAGTTCCATATCCAGGGGTAATCGCGGCAAAGAATTCAAACCCGGCGTTGAAACTCGTTTGGGTACGCCGCGGATTATGGCAAAAGAAACCACAACGATTTATCTTAGGACTTCAAGCATCAATGATGGATGTAATTATCGAGCCAGGAGATATCGCTCGTGCTTATGATTTCGGACCAACGTCAAAGCGCAAGGACTCGGTATTAACTTCACCAGTATCTCTTTTTAGAAGAGAAGAGGCACTCTCTCGCGATGAAGCACGTAAAGTTTTGGGTTTAGATCCCAATCGACCTGTTGCTCTAGTTCAACTAGGTACTGGCGATAGCGATGTTAACCACAAAATGACTGCAGCCCTTGAAGGGTTGATTGGATGGAAAGATCTGCAGGTAATTCTCACCAAAGCGCCGATTGATAAAGAGGGAAACTCATTGGCGCCAGAAGGTTTGGATATAAAGGTTGCGCGGTATTTTCCACTCGCAGAGGTTCTTCATGCATTTGATGCAGGAATTTGTGCCACTGGATATAACGGAGTGCATGAATTATTACCAGCGCAGATTCCAACTGTCTTTGTATCAAATATTCGTGGAACTGATGATCAAGAGGCGCGCGCACGCTGGTGCAATGACTTTGGCTACGCCTTACGTGCAGATCAAAGCGATTTAGCAGATATCACTGCAACGGTTAGAAAGCTACAAAACCCAGAAATTCGTGCCCAGCTTTCTGCCAAGTGTGCAGAGTTGCCTGAGACAAATGGGGGTCAGGAGATAGCAGATATTTTGTTCACATTAGCCACACAAGAAAACTCGACTGGTGCAAAAAACCTAACCTTTATGCGTTTGCTGGTTCAGGATCACATTAACCGTGGAATGCGCCACGTATTAAACCTAGGCATTCGCCGACTAGCGCTTATTTATCGCTTCTTGAACCCGCATATCGTTGTTGAAATTACTAAAGCCGAGCCACCAATTTTTGGCGATTCAACTAAGCCTGAGGAGTTACGTGAACTGATTAAATCGACCACTCGTTTCGAGCATTTGGTTTCGGGTGCGTCTAATCAATATCGCCTTCGGCGAGAGGAGATTGCAAACGAGGCATACGGGAATTTAGTTGAGGTGGTGCGCACTAAATGAAATTCCGAACATGGATGAAAAAAACCCGAGCGGGACAACTCGTTTGGCGTTTATTTATCGGCATTCTTGGTGGTGGGGTAACAGTTCTTGGAGCGATCGCCCTGGTCGGCCCCGGCCCGGGCGTTCTAGTCGTGCTCGCCGGGCTTGGAATTTTAGCTACAGAGTTTGCCTGGGCAGGAGAGGCAATGATGCACACAAAGAGAATTGCAAATAAGGCAGCTGAGCGGACGGGCTTACCAAAATGGGCAAACTATTTCCTAGTCTCTGCCGCCGCCGTCCTATCAATAATCGGGCTTCTAATCTATTACTCGCGTTAATCTCTTTTCGTACATATTTAGAAGCGGGAACGGATATCCCATAGATCTTTAAATGCCGGGTTGAAAAGCGTGCTCGATAAGTATCCAACACCACTTGATCCGCCAGTACCCATCTTGTGGCCTATTGTGCGTTCAACCATTTTTACATGGCGATAACGCCACTCCTGCACACCTTCATCGATATCTAGCAATCGCTCACAGACCATTGCACTTTCAGGATCGTTACGATGAATATCTAAAAGAACATCCTGGACACGCAAATTAGCTTCGTAGGCCGATGTTCTATCTCGGTTGAGCACATCAGTTGGAATTGGATGCCCGCGTTTTGCTAAATATGCAAGGGCCGAGTCATATACAGAGTTACCCGAAGTGATGATTGCAATCTCTGCTTGAATATCGGGAGGTAAGTGACCGGCCATTTTAGTATCGCGACGCCCTAATAAGGCTTCAACCTTTCTAAACTGGGCAGATTGGAAGCCGCTCGATGAAGATAAATAGGAACGAAAAGAGTTGAACTGCAATGGTGTCATCGTTTCTAAGATATCGATTTGATTGACACAGATCTTCATAATTGTTCGGATTCGACCAAGAACCGACAATGAGTAGTGAGTGTCGCCAGACTCCATCGAACGTTGGGCTTGTGCAAATTCGTGAATTAATTGTTTGAACCAGAGTTCATATGTCTGATGGATGATAATGAATAGCATTTCATCATGTTCTGGACCATCAGATACGGGGCGCTGCAGATTTAAGAGTTCATCTACTGCAAGGTAGGAGGTATAGGTCATTGCCGAATCGAAGTTATTTTCGCTCATGTGACTCTTGAACCACTCTCATCTATCTCTTTATAGCGGCCCGATGCCACTAAGTCGCGCAGTCGATCAAAGCCATCCCAGACTTCAACGTAGGAGGTTGGAAGCGGTGAGATTGCAAGACGTATTGAGTTTGGAGCTCTGTAATCTGGGATTACATTCGATATTTTACGCAGCGCCACACAGATCTGGGCGGCATCAGGGTGCACAATTGAAATATGTCCCCCCCGCTGGGATGAATCACGAGGCGTATGGAGCTCCATGCCCAGGGGTGCCAACCAGGCATCGAATAAATCAATCATCAAGTCTGTACCAACAGCGGCTTTCTTCGCAATTTCTGTAATGCCCGCTTGGCTAATCATTGTGAAAGCAGATTTAACTGAACGCATACCCATAATTGGTGGGGTGGCAATTTGGAAGCCGCGGATTCCAGCAGCTCTTTCAAAGACTGGACCCATTTCGAATTGAGCCTCTTGTGCAAACCAACCTTGAATTGGAACCTGCAGTTCTTTTTGAACTCTCGTGCTGACATATAACCACGCGGGTGCACCCGGTCCAGAGTTTCCATATTTATATGTACAGCCGACACAGAGATCGGCACCACTTGCATCTAAATTCATTTCAATTGCGCCAACTGCATGGCTTGCATCCCAAACAACTAATCCACCAATAGCGCGTACTTGATCGGTTATGGATTTAATATCACTGCGAGCACCCGAACGATATTGAATTACTTCAAGGGTAACTAATGCGACATCATCATTTAGATAGGGTGCTAATACTTCTGTTGTGATTCGCTCGTGTGTTGCGATAGCGGGATCTTCATTATTTATGAGTACAAGATTTAATCCCAACTGCTTAGCAATTCCATCAAGAATATATCGATCAGTTGGAAAATTTGCTGTGTCCGAAACGATAGTTTTTCTTCCAGGCCTTGCAGCAATTGCAGCCAAGCAGAGCTGATAGAAATTAACAGAAGTTGTATCGCAGATAAGTACTTGGCCAGGACCAGCACCTAATGCAGAGGCACCTAATAAATCGCCAGTTGGCTGAGCCTCATCAATCCAGTGCCCCCATCCAGTTACGAGTTCACGTCCCCACTCTTGAGTTAGAAAATTATTAATTGATTCAACCGTGGCAATCGGCATGCGGCCAAGAGAGTTTCCATCCAAATAACACATCTGTGGATCTGAGACCACAAAATCCGCTTTAAAATGGGCTAAAGGGTCATTTCTATCGAGTTCGAGCGCGTATTCGCGGTCAGTGACATTCATGGATGAAAGGTACGCTCTCCCATCATGGCGCGCAATGTAGTAAATATCGAAGAGGTCTCAAAGGCCTTCGATGTTAAAGAGCTCTTAATAGGCGTCTCATTGGGAGTATCTGAAGGCGATCGAATCGGAATCGTTGGCCGAAATGGATCCGGCAAGAGCACTCTGATGAAGATTATCGCTGGAACTGAGTTACCAGATCAGGGTCGTGTAACTAAATCAAATGCCGCGCGCATAGGCATTCTCTCCCAAGTTGATTTTGAAAACCCAGAGAGCACCGTCGGTGAGGTTGTACTGGGTGATACTGCAAAACATGAGTGGGCGAGTGAGCCAAATATTCGAGAAGTCTTTACCGGTCTATTTGGCTCTTTTGATGATCACATCTTTGATCGAAAGTTTGGTCAGTTATCCGGAGGAGAGCGCCGACGAGTTGGTCTAGCAAAACTTCTCATCAATGAACTTGATTTAATCCTGCTTGATGAGCCAACAAACCACCTAGATGTTGAAGGCGTTGCATGGCTTGCCAGTTATATAAATGGTCGAAAAGGATTAGCGGTCACTGTAGTAACGCACGACCGTTGGTTTCTAGATGCCGTCACTGATCGCACTTGGGAAGTCGTCGAAGGAAAAGTAGAAGAGTATGAAGGCGGATATAGCGCATTTGTTTTAGCGAAGGCAGAGCGCGCTCGCCAAAGTTCGGTAATGGATGCCCGCCGCAATGGCTTGATTCGTAAAGAGCTTGCATGGCTGCGACGCGGTGCACCTGCACGTACAACAAAACCAAAGTTTCGTGTCGATGCAGCGAATGTATTAATTGCAGGAGAACCCGAGCCACGCAACCAAGGTGAACTACTTAAGTTTGCACTCAACCGTTTAGGTAAAACCGTTTATGAAGCTCACCATGTTCAAGTAAAACTCGGTGATAATGAGTTGATTAACGATCTCTACTGGAATATTGGTCCGGGCGATCGAATCGGAATCGTCGGAATCAATGGTGCGGGAAAGACAACATTGATGCGCACTCTTATCGGTGAGATTCAACCAACGTCAGGTAAATTAGTAACAGGCGTAACCGTTAAGCCAGCCTTTTTAACCCAACATTTAGATGAATTAGATCCTACGTGGCGTGTACTTGAAGCCGTTGAAAAGATTGCTAACCGGGTAGAACTCGGTGGCGGGCGTGAACTTTCAGCCTCCCAACTGTGTGAGCGCCTTGGCTTTGATCGCGAATCCCAATGGACCCCGGTCGGTGATTTATCAGGTGGTGAAAAACGCCGCCTTCAGCTAACCCGCTTGTTGATGGATAGTCCAAATGTGCTCTTACTCGATGAACCAACAAATGATTTCGATATTGAAACACTCACCGAGCTCGAAGATTTGCTAGATAGTTATGGTGGAACGCTCATTGTGATCTCACACGATAGGTACTTCCTTGAGCGAGTCTGCGATCGATTTGTTGGCCTGCTAGGAGATAAATCTGTTCGCGATCTTCCGCGCGGAGTCGATGAGTATTTAGAGCTTCGTCAAGCGGCGATACAGGTTCCAATATCAGCACAAAAAGAGAAGAAGAGTTCGAACGCTGCCGAAGAGCGTCAACTTAAGAAAGACAAAGTGCGCCTTGAACGTCAGATAGAAAAAGCAAATACAAGAATTTCGGAGTTAGAGTCCGAACAGGAGGGTGCATCATTTGATCCAGAGCGCCTAACAACCATCACCCACGAACTTGAGGCCCAACGCTCCGATAAGCACAAACTTGAGGACGATTGGCTGCAAGTGACGCTAAACCTTGAAGCATGAGTTAAAGTTCTTACATGAATCGAATATCCCACGGCGTTGAAGTTGTTCTCTTTCGCTCTCGTTTTCTCCTTGCCCCACTCTATTTGGGATTAGTGGGAGCGCTGGTACTTCTCTCTTTCCGTTTCTTAATTGAGTTCTATCATTTAGCACTCCACATCGGAGAGGCGACACCACAGAGCTTTACTCTTGACCTACTGGCATTGTTGGATTTAACTCTTCTAGCTAACTTAATTCTGATGGTTATTTTTGCCGGATATGAAAACTTCGTGTCCCGCATAGATGTGGCAACAGAGTCAAAAGATCGCCCACACTGGATGGGAACAATTGATTTCAGTGGCCTTAAAATCAAGCTAATTGGCTCACTTGTGGCTATTTCCGTAATCGAACTCTTAAAGGATTTCATTGAGTTAGCTGGCCAGGATCACGTGGGCGGAGGCACAAAGTGGCGAATTGTTATTCACTTAACCTTCGTTGCATCTGGAGTTTTATTTGCACTTATGGATTGGATTGCAGATAAGAGAGAGTTCCACGGCACTCACGCCTAATGCGTCTAGATCTCCTCGCCGCTCTTTCGGGCGTCATGATTGCATTTCAGGCGCGGGCAAATGGTGAACTTTCACATTTGT
Source organism: Actinomycetota bacterium (assembly GCA_947465575.1). GTDB lineage: Bacteria > Actinomycetota > Actinomycetes > Nanopelagicales > Nanopelagicaceae > Planktophila. The sequence continues at coordinate 6,102 of CANIBB010000062.1, forward strand.
TAAACAATGGTTTACAGGCGGCACTAGTTTCCTTCGGATCAGGCTTGGTCATAATTGCAGTCATCGCGATATTTAATCCCTCTATAAAGGAGGGATTATCAAATATTCGTGCAGCGGTTTCTCGTAAGGAGATTGCTCGTTGGAAGCTACTGGCAGGCGCACTCGGCGGAAGTTTCGTTGCAATTCAAACCCAAATTGTCCCCCTGATCGGTGTAGCAATCTATTCGGTGGCATCAATTGCGGGCCAAACTGCAACGTCATTAGCCGTTGATCGAATTGGCTTAACGGGGGGCGGCAAGAAAGCGATTACAGGTCGGCGAAT
>CANIBB010000063.1:0-6258 GCA_947465575.1 Actinomycetota bacterium
AGCCAGATGATGCTCCTGTGACAACTGCCACTTTGCCATCTAGTCGAAACGAATCTAAAACATTCATAAGGCTCTCCCTTTTTAAGTGCAATATGCGTACGGTACTACTATGGAGTTTGGTAATAGTTTAAAGGCCGAGGATTACCTCGCCCGCCTGAGAAATTTTATGGAACACAAGGTCTTTCCCGCTGAAAGCATTTATCATCAACAGCGAGAGGCTTTAAAGAAAGCCGGTACTCCTCATGTTTTACCTGCCATTGTCGAAGAGTTAAAAGAGGCGGCACGCGCAAAGGGATTGTGGAACCTATTTCTTCCCGATTCAGAGGATCCAGCACATGGATTAACGGTTACAGATTACGCAGCATTAGCTGAGTTAACGGGCTGGTCTCCAGATATTGCGCCTGAGGCTCTGAACTGTTCGGCACCTGACACAGGAAACATGGAAGTTCTTCACCTCTTTGGAAGCGCAGCCCAAAAACAGCAGTGGCTAACACCGCTTCTGAATGGTGAGATTCGATCTGGCTTTGCCATGACCGAGCCCGATGTCGCATCAAGTGATGCAAGAAATATAGGCACCTCTATCAATCGGGTTGGCGATGATTATGTAATTAATGGCCGTAAGTGGTGGACAACAGGTGCGATGGATCCACGTTGCCGGATATTGATTCTAATGGGAGTAACCGATCCAGAGGCCGAGAGTTATCGTCGCCAATCAATGGTTCTTGTTCCAATCGATACGCCTGGGGTGAGCGTAGTAAGAAATCTAACTGTCTTTGGTTATGAAGACCAGCACGGTCATGCAGAAATACTTTTCGAAAATGTACGAGTTCCAATAAGTAATTTAATTGGAGAGCAAGGTTCTGGTTTTGAAATAGCACAAGCACGTTTAGGGCCGGGCCGAATTCATCACTGCATGCGCGCTATTGGAATGGCAGAACGAGCCTTATCTCTTATGGTTTCGCGATCGGCAGAGCGAACAACTTTTGGAAAGGTACTCTCTCAGCAAGGTGTTATTCAAGAGTGGATTGCTAACGCTCGAATCGATATCGAACAAGCTCGACTACTTGTTCTTAAAACGGCTTGGCTGATTGATAATGTTGGTGCAAAAGCGGCACGTAAGGAGATCGCAGCAATTAAAGTTGTAGTCCCCCGCATGGCAGAGCGAATCATTGATCATGCAATTCAAACTCATGGCGCTGCCGGAGTGAGTCAAGATACGCCGTTAGCAGCGATTTATGCCGGTATCCGCACTTTGCGCATTGTTGATGGTCCAGATGAAGTGCACCTTCGTGACATTGCACGGCTAGAACTGAAAAACCAACACATCTCCAGATAATGGTCTCTGAATTAGCAGAAGTGCGAGCTGAGGATGCCTTCGATGTCGGCGCGGTCCATGCCTGGTTATTGAAAAATACAGATGTTCCCAACGAGCTTCCCCGTGTCCAACAGTTCGGATCTGGAGCCTCAAATCTGACCTATTTACTGACGTATAAAGATCAAGAGCTCATTCTCAGACGTCCACCAATTGGTACAAAAGCGGTTTCTGCACATAACATGAAGCGGGAGTTCTTAATTCAAAAAACCCTACTTCCAGATTTTCCACTGGTCCCGAAGGTTATTGCACTCTGTGAAGATCACTCTGTCATCGGCTCTGACTTTTATATCATGCAACGAATAGCGGGAGTGATCTTGCGTCGTGATTTACCAAGTGGATTAGTTTTGAGTGTGCAGGACACAACGCTTATCGGAAATTTAGTTATTGAAGGTTTAGTCTCACTGCATCACGTTGATCCCACACCACTTTCGCAGTTGAGCAAGGGTCCAGGATATGTCGGTCGCCAAGTTGAAGGCTGGTCTAGACGATATAGAGCGGCACGTACTCCAGATGTTGCAGATGCCGAAGTTCTGATGAGATGGCTAGATGAAAACCAACCGCACGATATTGCCAGTTGTGTAATTCATGGCGATTGGAGATTAGATAATCTTGTTTTCAATTTAGATAGCACACCTAAATTAGTTGGGGCTCTCGACTGGGAGTTAGCAACGATTGGTGACCCCCTCATGGATCTGGGTTCTTCAATGGCCTATTGGACAGATAGTAATGATGAAGCGGCTTTTGCAAATCTTCGTCGGCAGCCAAGTCACTTGCCAGGTATGCCAACTCGCGAGGAGTTCATTAAAAGATATCTCGAAAAATCAGAGTGGGATTGTAATGACTTTACTTTTTACGAAGTCTTTGGTCTCTTTAGACTGGCTGTAATCTTGCAGCAAATATGGGCACGTTATGTGGCTGGTCAAACAACTAATCCCTCCTTCGCCATCTTTGGTGAAGCCGTGGATTTAATGATTAATCGAGCGATGAGGATGATCTAATGCGTGCTGGCCGAATAAAAATTAGTACACGGCAGTTTGCTGTCACGGACCACCCAATTCCGCAGCCCTCTCAAGGCCAAGTTCGGATACAAATAAAGGCGGCAGGTGTGTGTCTCTCTGACGTCCATTTACTCGATTCAACACTCTCCCCTGGATATTTAGAGGGTGATGAAGTCACTGTTGGGCACGAAGTTGCTGGGGTTATTGAAAAATTGGGAGAGGGCGTCACGGGCTGGGATATCGGAGATCGCGTCATAGTGTGTGCTGGAATTCGTGATGAGAAAGGCCGCGTCCGTACTCAAGGTTTTGATTTCGATGGCGGCTTTGCTGAATACATGGTTGCCGATGCACATACATTAGTTGCAATTCATGATGAACTTAATTTTGAGCAAGCCTGCATTATTCCAGATGCCGTTTCAACTCCATGGGCGGCGATTACGCACACTGCAAAGATTCAACCCGGAGAATCATCTGCTGTCTTTGGAATTGGTGGGCTCGGGATTCATGCCGTTCAACTTCTAAAGATTATTGGATCGAATCCAATAATCGCAGTTGACCCATTGCCACAGGCTCGCGAGCGCGCTTTAGCCGTTGGCGCAGATTTGGCACTTGATCCCAATGACGAGGAGTTTTCCAAGAAAATTCGTTCCGTAACAAATGGTCGAGGTATTGATGCTGCATTTGATTTTGCTGGAGTAAGCGCGGTACGTCAGCAAGCGCTTCCTCTTTTGGCCGAGGGTGGGCGCTTAGTAATTGTTGGAATCGCGAGCCAAGCAATTACGATTCCAAACGACATGGCCTTTGTTTATAAACGAAATCAAATTTTAGGACATTACGGCTCAGAGCCGCATCACACTCAAGAGTTAGTAGAGCTAATCAGAATTGGCAAACTCGATCTTTCAGGATCAATTACATCGACTATGCCTCTTGAAGATGCCAGCGCGGCATTACATCAATTAGCTCAAAAAATTGGGAATCCGATTCGAATAGTTCTCAAACCTTAACCGCTAACTACGCAAGAGCTGCTTCCAGAGTAATGACTGCCGATGAATATAGTTTTGAAACCGGGCAGGTCCGCTTAGCTTCATTAGCCATTTCGATGAACTCATCATTTGACATACTTTGATTGCTGCCACGCGTGTTTAAGTGGACTTCGCTGATGCAAAATCCCCCGTCACGTTGTTCCAAAATCACTCGGGCAGAGGTCTCGATCTCGCCCACGGGCATCTGGGCATCCTCGATCAAACTCGTCAGATGCATCGAAAAACACCCTGCAAGGGCGGCCCCGATGAGCTCCTCCGGATTGGTGCCCATGCCATCTTCGGTGCGCGTCTTTAAAGAGAAAGGAATGGCTAATCCATCACGGCCTAGAGTCATAACGCCGGTTCCAGTCGGAACTGGTCCACTCCATTTTGCGCTTGCATGTCGGAGAATTTTCATAGATATGCTTCCTTTCGAGAGGGGACACCATGAAACCAGGGATTGTATTTAGTGCAGTGTCGCAAACCATAGCAAAAGAAAGTATTTCTCGAAGAGGTGAGGCGACCTGTACCTCATTAATCGATGGCGGTACTTATGCCGAGGCAATGACTGCAGTTGAAATCTCACTCACTGGAGATGCGACACCGCTCGTGAAAGTTAAGCATGACACCCTTATTTATACACGCTCTGGGAGCGCGACCTTAGAGATTAGTGACAGCGATGGAGTAAACCGACAGGTAATGAAATCCGGCTCGGCGGCACTCATCCGATCTGGCTCCACATTTAACTGGGTAGGTGGCAATGATTTGCGCGCCTTGGAAGTGAGTGTCCCAGACGTCTCTGGTCCTTTCGCGCGCAAACAAATCGTTCCAACTCAGAATTACGCTCGATTTGTAGAACAGGGCAGTTCTGATAAATCTGCTGCAACTTCAAATCGTGAGTTCGAAGTTCTCTACGATGCCGATAATGGTTCGGCACATGCGACTATGTTTATCGGTTTCATCCCGCCGTCAGGGGCACCTGCTCACTATCACTTATACGATGAGATCTGCCATATCGTTGCAGGCGGAGGAGAGCTTCATGTCGGAGATACGGTGCAGACATTGTCTGTGGGTTCGACCTTTATCGTTGCGCCTCGCCTCTTGCACGCTTTAGTTAATAACCGAGATGAAGACTTGTGCCTGTTGGGCATTTTCCGTCCAGCTGGCTCTCCCGCTGCCGCTTATTATCCAGATGGCCGCCCTGCGCCTGGGTATGTAGAGTCATAGGCGATGGTGTGAGCATATTGCCAGTATGACGACCGCCAAATATTTGCATTATTATTTTTAATCGGGATACCCTCCCTAATGCAATAGTGAAGAGTTCCATGAAGAGATAACTAGGAGAGCAAATCATGGCCGTAGATTCAGCTACAAAGGATTTAGCATCCCTGCATAGGTCACAATTCTCAGTTTTCGAACATGTAACATATGTAAATTCATGCTCTCAGGGTGCTCTGGCAGATAGTGTTCGAAAGAGTTTTGATACTTATATTGCAACCCTGGAGCTTAAAGGATCAGCGTGGGGCGATTGGGCTGGTTACCAAGAGACAATGCGTTCTCTCTTTGCAGAGTTTTTCAAAGTTCCAACATCAGAAATTGCAGTAACTACCTCAGCCTCCGCCGGTGTAAACGCCGTTGCATCTGCATTAGATTTCACAAAAAAGCGCAACAAAATAGTTACAACTGAAAATGAATTTCCAACTATTGGTCAGACTTGGCACGCCCAGGAACTTCGGGGAGCAGTTGTTCAGCACATTCAAAGCACCAAAGATTTAAGAGTTGATGTCGCAGCGATGATCGCTGCAATCGATGATGAGACATTAATCGTCTCGATTACTCATGGCTGCTATCACAATGGTGCCGTCACTGAGTTGGAGCCAATTATAGAAGCCGCACATAAGGTAGGTGCACTAGTACTAGTTGATGCCTATCAAACTGTTGGAGCTGTTCCGTTGAACTTGTCCACGCTAAAGGCAGATTTTGTTGTCGGCGGAACTCTTAAATATTTATTAGGTGTACCTGGTGTCGGCTTTCTTTATGCGCGTAGCGAAACGACTGGCCATCTAATTCCAACTTCAACTGGTTGGTTTGCCGCTAAAGACATTTTTGCGATGGGTATTCACGCATATGACCCGGCAAAAGATGCCAGACGTTTCGAATCAGGAACTCCAGCGATTCCATCTCTTTACCCCTCCTCGACTGGTCTACAAATGGTCATCGATATCGGAATTGAGAACATTCACTCCTACGTTTCTGGAATTCATGAGGCAATTCGATCTGGAATCGAATCCCTTGGTGGAACGGTAATAACGCCTAGAAATCTCGCCCATCATGGCGCGATGCTGGCAGTTGCATCCCTTGATGAAAATGCACATGTATCTGCATTAGAGGCTGAAAATGTCGTGACCTCCTCGCGTGGAGGCAATATCCGAGTATCGCCACATTTTTACAATAACTATGAAGATGTGGAAAAAATAATTGCAGCCTTCGCTAAAACCAATCACTTCCTGCGCAAGTAGAGATACTCGGAGACTCAGATGACACAGATTGAAAGAGTGGATCTCGCACCTGGAATCAATATCGCCCGCGCAATTACGGGGCTTTGGCAGATTGCTGATATGGAAAAAGATGGTTCGACACTAGATCCAGCTGCAACTGCAGAGTTCATGGCCGCCTACGCGCACGTTGGTTTAGATACTTTCGATATGGCAGACCACTATGGTTCAGCTGAAATCATTGCTGGCTATTTTAAAAAGCATCTTCCAGCTGGAAAAAACGCACACCTGTTTACAAAGTGGGTTCCAAAGCCAGGGCCGGTCACGCGTGATCAAGTAAGAGCGGCAGTCCAAGAGAGATGCACACG
>CANIBB010000064.1:0-6136 GCA_947465575.1 Actinomycetota bacterium
CCTTGGAGCACGCTGTAATCGCGCGCCGAAGCACTTTCAATCGCAAGAGATCCAATGCCTGGGACCGCAAACATATATTCAATAACGAATACTCCGCCAAGTGCAAATCCAACAATCATGCCTAGCATCGTCAAAGTTGGGACTATAGAGTTAGGCAAAATATGGCGGAATAACACTGCAGAACTTGACAACCCTTTACCTTTAGCGGTTCTGACATAGGACGAGACTCTAGTTTCAAGAATTGAAGTTCGAAGGTACTTAATTAGGTAAGGGCTGACGACCATTGCACCTGTAAACGCTGGCAAGATCATGAGTTTCAAATTTTGGACGATGCCGAGGTCCATGGATTTAAATCCCTGTGATGGCAATATGTGCCATCTCAAGGCAAATATGTAGACAAGTACAATTCCTATTATGAAACTCGGAGTCGAGAATCCAATCGATGTCACATATCCAATAAAGCGATCAGTGGCAGAACCGGGCTTGCGTATGGCAATTAGAACGAGCAGGACCGAGAGAATTGAAGCGATTACTACTATAAAGAATGTTAACTCCAAAGTTGCTGGAATTCTCTGGCCGACTAATTCACTAACAGGCAATTGAGAGATAAAAGATGTTCCGAAATCTCCTCGTACAACTCCTCCAAGCCAAATCATTAGCTGGACGAGCATCGGGTGATTTAATCCAGCACTCTCTCGTAGAGCGTCAAGAGCAGCGGGAGTGGCGCCCGTTTGGGCTCCATATTTCAACAAGACTGGATCGCCTGGCAGAATACGGATACTCAGAAATACAGTCACGACGCTAAGCACAAGCACAATTGCGCTAGATGCTGCACGTCTGAGAATGAATTTCGTCATCACCACTTCCTCGCTGCTCTCAACTTTTTTCCTCGTGTACTTGTTTAGCTCCCTAGCGACGCTCCCTCAAGATGTGCCATGCCATTAGGTGCTACCCAAATTCCCTTGACGCTTGAACTGGCAGCGTGAACGGTGAAAATGTTAAACATCGCAACGATTGGTGTTTGCGAGTTTTCCAGTTTCAGTCCTTCACACCATGCAGCTTTACGCGCGGCTGGTTTTAGAACAGTAATAGCTTTATCGAAAAGGGTGTCGTACTGGGTGTTGTTCCAGTTCGACTCATTTCCGCCACTCTTCATGTAGTACATGGAGTATGCAGGATCTGGCTGAAGGGAGAAAATATTAGGAACAACAAGTCCTGGATATTTTGTACCTGGAGGATAGAACCCGGCAACCCAGGCTCCAACTTCACTATTTTTGATAGTGAGCTCTACTCCAGCTTTCTTCAAGTCAGCCTGAATAATTTCAGCCATGGTTGTAAATTCAGGAAGAATTCCTGAAACTCCCCACCATGTCAATTTAGTTATACCCGCTTCAGCGAATAGTTTCTTAGCTTTAGCAGGGTCATAGGTGTACTTAGTAAGCCCCGCTTTAGCTGAGCACTGCCAAGGACTTGCATCGGCAACAACAGTGTTATATGCCGAGACTGTACCCTGACCAAAATATGCATTGTCTAACAAGCTCTGACGATTTACTGCATAAGCCATCGCTTGGCGAACCTTTATATTATTGCCCGGCGCATTTTGGTTATCCATGTGCAACACCACGGTTTGACTTGAAGTCTTTGCGCGGAGAAGCTGCAGAGCAGAATTGCTCTTCACGGAAGCGGCATCAGCGAAAGTAAGGTGATCTAGATAATCGATGCTACCAGCGCGCAGAGCGTTAACTGCTGCGGTGGAATCACCTAACTTTGTAAAATCAATTCCGGTCAACCCGGCCTTGGCCCCATAGTAATTTGGATTTGGAACCAAGTTCAGTGAAACGTTTGGTGTGAATTTAGCAACTTTGTATGGTCCAGATGTGGATGGATTTTTATTGAAATTATCAACTTCGCTTACCTTGATAATTCGAATATCGGCTACAGCTTCTGAAAATACCGCATTCGGAGTCTTCAATATGAAGGTAATCGTATTGGCGGTTGTCCGGATGCTATCAACCATGTCAATTTCAATTTTCCATTGACTTACTGGTGTCTTCAGTGTGTATTCAAAGGCTGCCTTGACAGCTTTAGTATTTAAAGGGCTGCCATCGGAGAACTTTGCACCTTGTCGCAATGTAAAGGTCCATTGGGTTGCCGAAGCATTGGCGTTCCATCGAGTGGCTAGATCTGGATCTAGGCCACCACTCTCATTACGGGAGGTTAGACCTGCCCAAAGAAGAGTTGTAAGTGGCATTTCTGTTGCAGATGTCAGAATAATTGGATTGAGCTGTGGAATACCCGCCGCTGATCCATAAACTAGATTTCTGCTCGCCGCTTGGGAGGGCGCAAAGTTAATACCGAGGGTTAATGCAAGTACAAAAGCAACCCCCGCTGCTGTTGCTTTCTTACTTCTCAAACTGCTAACGTCCATAGGCTGCTTCTTTCTTGTATAGGTAGTTTCCTCAATGAATGAACCCCTGAGTGAATGAGCCATCTCTCCGGTCCAGCACCAAGTAGAGACCACACCCCTTTTCGAGTCAATTACTTTATTGGCCAAAAAAATAGCAAAAATAGAATTTTTCAGGGGTGAAAACTATAAAATGACTAATAAAATTGGAATCCTCGCAATAGCCTTATATTTTCCGCGTATTGTGAATGGTGTTGGAGAATTCCAAGGTCAAAATATGAATCTTGAAATGCTCCGCCAGGAGGCTTATGTCGACCGAGCGAGAAGTAACGACGATCTTTAAAAATGGACTCATAGTTGATGGCAGTGGCAGGCCCGGATATCGCGCCGATGTCGCAATTCGTGATGGTTTAATAATTGAAATTGGAGCGTTGAATGAGGCTCCCGCACGCGAAATAATAGATGTTGCTGGAATGGTGGTTGCACCTGGATTTATCGATATTCACACACACTCAGATCTAACCCTGATTTCCAATCCCTTAGCACAGAGCAAAATCCGCCAAGGAGTTACCACCGAGGTAGTTGGCAACTGCGGCTTCGGCGTAGCACCTTTGCCGACCGGCGTTGATGTTGAAAATCTTCGCGCAGCTGTTGCATATATCGACCTTGACCCAAGTATTAATTGGGACTGGAAAACAGTTGATGATTACCTCTCGTACATGGAGAAGTTAAAAACAAGCGTTAACGTTGCCACCCTTGTTGGGCACATACCTATTCACACCGCAGTTGTTGGTTACGGTAAAGAGGATGCAACGCCCTACCAAATCGATGAAATGAAAGATCTATTACTTGAGGGGCTGAACTCAGGGGCCTACGGATTTTCTACAGGGTTGAACTATTCGCCCATCTCATATGCCTCACGCAATGAGCTCTTTGGTTTTGCCGAAGTTGTAGCCACTACAAATACAATTTTTGCTTGGCACATGCGCAATTACGGCGATGACCTTATGAAATCGGTAGAAGAAGTAATTAGTATCGCGCTAGAGACAGGTGCACGAACACAGATTTCCCATTTAGTTGCAGTTGGCGAAAGAAACTGGGGAGCAGTTGCGCGTGCTCTCGATGAGATTGATAAAGCCAATTCTCAGGGTGCAGACATATCTGTCGATGTTTACCCATACCTGGCAGGTAACTGTCCGCTAAGCCAACTTCTTCCTGCATGGGCACAAGAAGGTGGCGATCAGGTAATGAAAAATCGGCTTGTAGATCCACAAGTGCGAAACAAAATCATTAAGGAGTGGGTCGACCCGCTTGTTTCTTGGAGAGAGATACAAATTAGCTCAGTACTTCCAGGGCGAGAAAAACTTGTTGGTCAAAGCATCGCCGATATCGCGCAGACGACCGGTAAGAGTGAAGATGACAGCGCCCTCGACCTACTTGCGGAAATGGGAAATTCAGTCGGAATCATCGCCTTTGGTCGAAGCGAGGCTGATCTCATCTCGATTTTTACTCATCCCCGAGCCCTTATTGGATCAGATGGTCAGTCCCTTGATCCCCTCGGTATTACTGGATCGGGAAGTCCGCATCCCCGCTCTTATGGATGTTACCCCCGTCTCATGAGCTCATTTGTTGGCTCGCATGGAATCACTCTTGAGCGGGCCGTTCAAATGTCTACGAGCGCAGTTGCGCAGAAATTGCAGATGGCTGACCGAGGCGAGATCACTGTTGGTAAGCGAGCCGATCTTGTAGTTTTCGACCCTTCACTTATACGTGACCTCTCGACTTTCACTAGCCCACATCAATATCCTCAGGGGTTACCCCACGTCATGGTCAATGGTGAACTAGCCATACGTAATGGAGACCACACTGGAGCTCGAAGTGGCGATGTTCTGAGGAGAACTCTTTGAATCAAAGAATTGAGCGAATCATTCCCGCTGCCTGAGCTCTATTCTTCACTCGCAAACGCTCATAAATTTTTACAGTCTCGTATCTCGCCATCGATTCGCTAAAAAAGAGGGCCTGCGCAATCTCACGGTTGGATGCACCATCTGCAATCATTCTCGCGATTTCTACCTGCCGCGGAGTCATTTGATACTTCGTCTCTAGGATCGTAGATGCTTCACCTTGCGCAGCTGGCTCTTCATGAACCTTATTAATCTTCTTGGCAATTTCAAGATCTGCAATTTGATTTGGAACCATCGATTGAAGAATCATTGCTAACGCTGTAAATAGTTTCAATTCCCAGCTTTCGACTTCCCGATTCTCATCGAATCCCCATACAACAGATCCAACAATCATGCCATCGTTTACAAGCGGAAAAGCTATGAGCGATTTTAGCCATGGGACATATGTAACCCAAGTTCGAAGATAAACACCGTACTCTTCAATTTCTGTTAAGTTTTTGAGAATAACTGGTTTCCCTGTCAACATCGCATCAACCGATGGAAGCCGCTCTTCCATAGTTGTATATACATCCAACATTTTAGTTGCCGCTTCAGGGTAACCATGAGAGGAAAAATTCGTCGCGATGTTGTCTTCATTAAGTAGGATTATCGAAATTGCTCTAAGACCCAAGATTCCTGGGCTTCTTAAAATTAGTGTCTGTAATAATCGAGCATCTGGTAGAGAGTGCCCGAGTCTTCCAAGCCATTCATTTACCATGTCTAGCGAAAGAAGATGTGGATCAAGCAAGCCATGCGATTCCTCGTTCAAACGTTTTACAAGTCGCAATCCTGCAACCTCATGAGAATTAGGTGTGGTCGTCACATTCAACTCCTCACTTCTTCGAGTTACATGAGGGTATTAGGAGGTGCAAACCGTGTCAATACCATGCGGAATATAAGTGCCCTGTATCTGATTGAGCGCGGGTTATAAGTCGGATATCTACTAGCTAACTACCGAAGCTCTTCCCGACTCAAGGCGCGCAATTGGCACTCGAAATGGTGAACAAGAAACATAGTCAAGGCCGAGTGAGTTAAAGAAATGAATACTGCGTGGATCTCCACCGTGCTCTCCGCATACACCTAGCTTGAAATCACTACGCAAACCACGCGCAAGGTCAACGGCAGTGCGTAGCAAGATTCCAACTCCAGCCTCATCAAGTGACTCAAAAGGATTAAAGGGAAGTAGTTCCAAATCTAAATAGCGCGGTAAGAAGGTTGATTCAACATCATCGCGGCTAAATGCCCAGGTGAGTTGAGTCAAATCGTTGGTTCCAAAAGAGATGAAATCGGCGTAAACGCCTAAGCGATCGGCTGTAATTGCCGCGCGCGGGGTCTCAATCATTGTGCCAATCGGAATGGCCGCATTTATTCCTGAACCCTTAAATGTCTTCACAATCTCTTCATCGAGGGATTCGCGTAAATAGAGGAGCTCGCGCTGTGTGGCAACGAGCGGAATCATTACTTCAGGCCTTGGATCATGGCCCAGCTTTCGAACCTCAAGGAATGCATGTACAAGTGCCCGTACCTGCATTTTGTAGAGCTCTGGAATCAGAATTCCTAAACGAACTCCGCGCAGACCCAACATCGGGTTTGATTCATGTAGGCGGTTAACTGCGGCAAATAAAGCTCTGTCACGCGCAGAAACATCCTCGTTAAGAGCCTCTGCCCGGGCCATCTCAGAACTTAAGGTCACGAGTGATGGTAAGAATTCATGTAACGGTGGATCGAGTAGGCGGATTGTTACCGGCAAACCTGACATTGCCATCATGATTCCGACAAAATCTGCGCG
>CANIBB010000065.1:0-6117 GCA_947465575.1 Actinomycetota bacterium
GATGCAACTGCGCTATCGCTCTGCTTTGAATCTGAGGCTAACTTTGCGATGATTTCTTTTTTATTCATGATGAACTCTCCAGTACTAGTTTGAAGTTAATACAGGTAATCCTGCCAGCAATGGCGCGGTAAAGAGGCCGAACCACGCTAGTTTGACAATAAATTCCAGTAATTCCCGCCTTTATGCGCCGATTTCCTCGTTTTGAGCAGTAATACGACCTGCATGAGCCTTCGCTGATGGATCGGCTTTACTCTTGATAAGGCTTGCAATCGTTGAAACGGCCAAGATACCTGCAATAACTCCGAGGCTTACAACCGTCGGAATTTTAGGAATCTGGGCATACTCTTCATGGGCAAAAGTGAGTACAAGCTTCACGCCAATGAACATCAAAATAATTGATAATCCAAGGGAGAGGTAAATCAACTTATCGAGCAGCCCCTTGAGTAGGAAGTACAGGGCACGAAGGCCAAGAAGTGCAAAGGCATTAGCAGTAAAGACTAGAAACGTCTCTGATGTGACACCGAAAGTTGCTGGGATCGAATCGAGAGCAAAAAGCAAGTCGGTAGATGCGATTGCGACAATTACAAGAAACATGGGAGTTGCAAAACGTTTGCCGTTTAATTTGATGAAGAGCTTTGTTCCGTGGAACTCATCGACCATAGCTACCGATGCACGAAGCTTGCGAACGAGGAAGTTATCGTTTGGATCTGGATCCTCATCCCAGTGCTTAAATAGTCCAACACCAGTCCAAATGAGAATGGCTCCGAAGATTACGAAGGTGAATGAGAACGCGGCAATTGCCGCTGCGCCGATTGCAATAAAAATCGCTCGTAAAATAAGGGCGAGAAATACACCAATGAGCAGAACTCTCTGATGGAATGCACTTGGCACCGCAAACTGGGCCAAAATGATGACAAATATAAAGAGATTATCAATGGATAGTGAATATTCAACTAAGTAGGCGGCAAAGAACTCAGTCCCGTATTTGGAGCCATATGAGCTCCAGACCCACAACCCAAATCCAATTGAAAGACCTACATAGAAGAGCGTTGCCAAAACCGCCTCTTTGAACTTCACGTCATGAGGCTTTCTACTTGCGGTGAATAAATCTACGATGATTAAAAGCGCCACTAAGGAAACCGTGACGGACCAGACTGTTAATGAAACCTGCATTAAAACTCCCTTGATAGCCATGAGTAGTACATGGTCAAGGTCTCCCTAACCGATTAATCGGCCAGCGCCCCGGGTTTTTACACCGTATTGACGAGGTAGCTGTAGCGAGGTACTCCCCTTAAACGTTGCAAGCCTAAAGGTGATGAATTAAAACCGCAAATCATTAGACTTCACATCATGATGCAACGCTGGACACATTTAGTGATCCGAAACCGGCGAGCCACCATCGCAATCTGGATTGCCATTGCCATTGCCGGATTTTTTGCGAGCGCCAATATCGGTCAGCACTTAACAACCTCACTAGAAGTTCCCGGTAGCCAATCTGCCCAAGCCGATGCCATCCTGGCTTCCCACTTTGGCGAAAACACTCAGGGCACGTTTAGTGTTATTTATAGATACAAAACCTCTACCCCTGTTCAAATTCAGGGATACAAAGATGCAATCACGGAAGCAGCGCGCGTAATTCCAGGTGCGGATGTAACGGTACAGAAGGCTTTAGGTGGTGTGTTATTTGCCAGCATTACAACCCCTCTCAACCTTTTAGGTGCCGCCCCTTATGCCGATGCTCTTCGCGGTGCGATTACACAACAAGGGTTGACTGGCGCACAAGTAACTGGACCGCCAGCGATTAACCATGATGTATCGCCCGTATTAGCTGGTGATTTACAGAGAGGCCAATTAGTTGCCATCGCAATGGCGCTGCTACTTCTCATCCTTTTGCTTGGAATATCCCTCGCAGTCATAATCCCTTTGATTTTTGCCGCTGCCTCTATCTCCCTCGCCTTAGCCCTTATATTTTTACTCTCACAAAAAACCCTGATGGTTTTATACATCCCAAACATTGTTGAGCTCATTGGCCTGGGTCTTGCAATCGATTACTCGTTGCTCATCATTCATCGCTTCCGCCGCGAATTACGAGATCATCCCGCCATTGAAGTCAGCGATGCAATCAATCGGACAATGGCAACGGCAGGGCGCACAGTAATAATCTCTGGCTTCATCGTCTCAATCGCTCTGGCAACTCTCTTGTTGGTGCCTGTGCCGTTCGTGCAATCCCTTGGAGCCGCGGGAATAGTCGTGCCTGCCTCCTCGATGCTCGCAGCGCTAACTCTCGCACCAGCCCTTCTGTCGCTGCTGGGGCGTAGATGCCTTGCCACAGTTGGATTTAAAGGCGTTATTTCCAAAACCGACGTCATGAACGGCGCGTGGGCAAAAATCGCCCGCTTTGTTGTTGCAAAACCTAAGACCGTCTTTATTGGCTCCCTTGCAACGCTTGCAATTATGATCATGCCGATCTTTTGGCTCTCAATTACCCCGAGCTCTCTGACGGCAATACCTGCCAATCTCGAATCTTCGCAGGCTGTGTCAATGCTTACTAATCGCCTCGGATCCGGTGTTATTACACCTCATGAATTAGTCATTGATTTAGGTGGTGATAATCGTGCGACCACGCCTTCGGTAGATGCAGCACGATTGAAACTGGCAAAACAACTATCTAAAAACCCCGAAATCTTTATCGTTGCCAGTGAGTCTAAGCTTCCATTTATCGATGCCGACGGCCGGTATGTAAGAATCTTCGTTGTTGGCAGACATGTGCTCGGAATGCCAGAGAGCGATCAATTAGTCGGGGTTTTGCGCACAATCAATTTGACACAATCTGGATTTAGTAGCGAAGCAAAACTATATCTCGGTGGTGCCCCAGCCCAAGGTGTCGATCTCATCCGTACAATTATTAATTCATTCCCCTGGATTATCGGCCTTGCGCTTCTACTTACTTATCTCCTTCTCGTGCGCGCCTTACGCTCGCTCATTCTTCCACTTAAAGCAATCGCACTGGATCTGCTATCCGTCGCAGTCGCGTTTGCAGCATTAGTTGCCGTCTTTCGTTTTGGATTTGCCTCCGCGTTTCTACAAACCTATCGCCTTGATCAGATAGAGGCTTGGGTGCTTATTTTTCTATTTGCAATCCTCTTTGGCCTCTCGATGGATTACGAACTCTTTCTTGTCTCAAGGATGCGTGAGGCGCGCGAGGCCGGGGCAAGTAATAACGATTCCGTTGTTGAAGGCCTAGCCCACACTGGCGGGGTTGTAAGCGCCGCTGCAATCATTTTCCTGGCTGCAGTGAGTGGCTTCGTCACAGGCCACTTTGCAGGGCTGCAGCAGTTAGGTATCGGCCTAGGAGTTGGTGTTCTAGTTGATGCAACGATTATTCGCGGGCTCTTATTGCCCAGCACTATGGTCTTACTCGGCCGCTGGAACTGGTGGTTGCCAGCGCCTATTGCTCGTTTATTAAATACTAAAGCCTCACCCCTGGATTAACCGGAGATGAGGCTTTAGCCTCTTAACTTTCTTTTACTTTACTACTGTAATTGCGAAGTGAATTGATGGGACTGTGTAACCAAGAGCTAAGCCAGCAAAGTCACGGTCGGCCGACAGGATCGGGACCATTCCATATGGAGTATTAGCAAATGATGGCTGTTGTGTATAAAGGATTGGATGTAAATCAATAATGTGAGTACCTGGTGCACCTGTTGCCGTAATGTGAATCACCATGTATCCATTCGAGTTAAATCCGCAACCATAGCCCACGTAGCTATTGTCATAAGTGACAGCCATTGTGTTATCTAGTTGAGTCCAACCGACACCCTTGATGCTGATCGTAATCTCTTCACCTGCTTTGAAGGTGGTTGAAGGAGCACCCGCTCCACCTTTAGCAAATGCTTCGACTGAACCTGAGTTATCGGCTTTAGCAATACCCATCCCAATTACTTTTCCAGCTTTGTCATAGAAAGGCATAATGCTGTGTTTAACATAAAACGCAGCTTGTGCCTCAATAACATCGCCCTGCTTTAACTGGATTACATGCCATCCACCTAAATTATCTGGGATCGTAATATCACTACTCATTGAGCTTCCAGTAACATTGACGGTTGCAAGTGGGATTGAGTTATAAACCCAGCATGTACCGGTGCAGTTTACACGGTTACCTACAACGGAGGCCCACACCAGCTGATGTGTTCCACTTGAAGTAAGTCCTGTAGCACTGAAAGTTGTTTTCGTAAGTATTGGGCCGCTTGATTTTGAAAGCTTTGCAACGGCTTTTGTATTTGGATTTAAACCAACACTTGAAAGCGTTGTGCGAAGCTCAAGAGTTGGTTCTACGGCTGCAGGCCAAGTGATGTATGGCTTGCCTATGCCCTTATCAGCCGTTACCTTAAACATTGCACGACCACCATTTGCATAAGGAACCGGTGATTGCAAGATATTTAAATATGCAAAGGTAATTGCATCTTTAACATCGATAACGTGATTGCCAATTGTGCCAGCGGCTCTAATAACGACCTTACCTGTTCCTCTTGTCCAGAGTGCTTGCATTTCACCGGCATATGAACTATCCCAGTGAACAGCGGCTCCGGCCGTGTAAAGGCTTGCACCCATACCTGTGTATTCGATCGTAATTGGTGTGCCGATTGGACCACTTGTTGGTGAGATCTTTAGCCCGCGAGTGGTTTGGAAACCACCGTGTGCGACAGCAGCACCATTCTGAACTGCATAAATATCATGAACTCCGCCGAAATCAGATGGAACCTTTGTCTTATAGACAAAGCCACCAGTTGCATCAGTTGTCACCGTTGCAATATTGACGTTGTACTTTGTGTACTTAGTTCCTAAGTAGTTGACGCTATTTGGCTGAATATCTGCTACCCATGTGCCATCTAGCGTTGACCAAGCCAGAGGTAACACCGTATTTGCCGGTAAGCCTTTGCCGGTAATCGTTATTGGAGTTCCAATAACACCTTGACTTGGAACAACATCTAAATTGAGCATTGTTGAAGGCGTTGTAAATGCCTCAGTCTTAACTCCAGTAAATGGAAGCGCTGGAATCCCTGGAAGGCCCGATGGTGCAACCAAGTTAATCGGTGTTACCGGGTTAGTATCTGCGCCTTGTGCAGGTGAGATAGTTGTAGCCGCAAGTACTGCCACTGCGATTACACGTGCAATCGCAGGCCCACTTTTGCGGGACTTAATCTGTAACTTCATCGTAACTGCCTCTCTCCGAACGATTGTTTAAGCTTTTGGAAGTGCGAATAGTGTTAATAGTGAAGCAGCAGTCCAGTTTGGAACATAGGTTGCTGTTGCACCTTTGAGTGCAGGAGAAACCTGAACTGTGCGGTAGTAGCTGACACGCTCATAGACAGTGCGTCCATCGTCGCCGATTACACGCTTGCCATCAACCTTTTTAGCAACAAGCTTTGTAGACAGAACCTTCATCGAAGTCTGATCTTTAGCAATCATTGTTACCTTGTAGTTGATAATTCCAAGAGTGTTAAAGGCAGGTGCGGGACCAGTACGTAGAACTGCTGTCCAGAAGGCAATTCCGCTGTGATTTCCATATGAAAGTGGAAGTGGATCTTTTACGCCAGATATTTCAATAAATGCCTTCGCTGTGTTATTTGAATCCATTACTGCGCCACCTTGATCAGCATTATTAGCATAGACTCGGAAAACAATTCCCTGGCCAACTAAATACTCATTAGTGATTGCGCAGCTAACACCGAAGCGTGGAGCGAGAGCTCCTGAAGTGCCGCTAGCCAAGACTGTATCTACATAGATGTGAATTGGGGATACAACTCCCTGGCTTGGTACGCCTACCTTGACGTTAAGTGCTGCAGATGTGACTGGTTCGAAGGCAGCGGCATCCGTAGGTGTAAAGGCGCCAGTAAGTGCAGTTGCTCCTGCAACAGCAGGCACCCAGGAGCACTTTGCTGCAAATGGTGTAACAGTCGTTGTAGCCGCAGCTTCGCAGCCCACGATGGCAACTCCGTTAGCAATGAACTTTACAGTTCCTGCATTATTTGCTGTGGCAGTAATTGTGATTGGCGCAAGTCCGAAGACTCCGTTTCCACCTGAAATGATTAATGTCGAAGCATTTGCTGCGTAAGC
>CANIBB010000066.1:0-6028 GCA_947465575.1 Actinomycetota bacterium
AATGGTGCAGGCAAGACTACCGCCGTTGAAATCCTTGAAGGTTTTAGATCGCGCGATAGTGGCGATGTGAGCGTATTAGGTTTTGATCCACGCGAGGAGGGCCATGCAGCACGCGAATGGCGTAATCGGATCGGTATTGTTTTGCAGTCAACATCGGATTCGGGTGATTTAACGGTTATCGAAACCATTGAGCATTTCAGCGGTTATTACTCCAATCCGCGCAACGTCGCGGAGGTGATTAACTCTGTAGGACTGGATGAAAAAGCCGGCTCACTCATTCGAAAGCTCTCTGGAGGTCAACGTCGCCGTCTTGATGTCGCACTTGGCATCATCGGCAACCCAGAACTTCTCTTTCTCGATGAGCCCACAACGGGCTTTGACCCCGAAGCACGTCGCTCTTTTTGGGCGCTCATTCAAAAGCTCCGCGGAAATGGGACAACAATCCTTTTAACTACTCACTATTTAGATGAGGCAGAAGCTCTAGCTGATCGTGTGGGCGTGATTAACAATGGTCAGATACTCGAAATTGCAACACCTGCCGAACTAGGTGGACGCAGTACCGCTCAAGCATTAGTCACATGGCGTGATGGTATTGAAACCAAATCAGAGGCAACCAATAATCCAACGGCTTTAGTGCGGAATCTAATGACGCATTTTAACGGCGAGATTCCTGAGTTGACCGTTACTCGACCTTCTCTGGAAGATATATATTTGACGATGATTGGTTTAACCCATGAATAAGATTCCTACTGCGCTTTCCCTAGGTATCCGCCGAGGCGGATTAGAGATTCGACAGTTTCTCCGCCAACGCGAATCTGTCATCTTTACTCTCTTATTTCCAGTAATTCTCCTTGTAATTTTTGGCTCAGTATTTTCCGACACAATTGCACCCAATGTAACTTTCTCTCAATACTTCCTTGCCGGAATGATCGCTTCAGGTCTGGTAAATACAGGGTTCCAAGGCTTGGCAATCACAATTCCACTGGAGCGCGATTTCGGTGCACTCAAGCGCCTTCGCGGAACTCCAATGCCGGCGTCAAGTTATTTCATTGGAAAGGCAATCCTGGTTTTTGTAAGTATGGTTGTTCAGATTCTTATGCTGCTCGGTGTTGGCGCCGCATTCTTCGGTATCGCTATGCCAAGCGATATTAACAAGTGGATCACATTTGCATGGTTGACGCTCTTAGGAAGTGCCTGCTCAACTGCGCTCGGAATCGCTTTCTCGGTCATTCCAAAGAGTGGCCGCGGTGCATCTGCCGTTGTCTCCCCTATTGTCATTATTTTGCAGTTCTTTAGTGGAGTCTTCTTTATCTTTACTCAACTTCCTTCTTGGATGCAACAGTTTGCCTCAATCTTCCCTCTTAAATGGCTTACCCAAGGAATGCGTTCGGTTTTCTTACCCGATTCTTTTGCGACTCAAGAGGTAGCAAAATCTTGGGAAAATGAGCGGACCTTTGCTGTTCTAGTTATCTGGCTCATCATCGGAATCTTCTTCTCCGTCCGTAAATTCAAGTGGGACCGAGATTAAGCGTTTAATCGCACTGCTCGTAGTCGCCGCACTCATATCTCCTGCGGCTCAGGGAGCCACTAAGTCACCAGCTCCTAAGGTCACGGCGACTAAAAAAGCGGCCCCGGCTAAGAAGCCTGTCGTTAAGAAGAAATCAAAGCTATCGCCCTCTCCACCACCTAAGTGGCCTCCTGCTGGTTTCAAATCCAATGGTGAGGTTTATGCCAAGATTCCAACGACAAAAGAGCTAGTTGGAATTGTTTCAAATAGCGTGGTTCTTACTCGTCAGTTAGCCCAACTTGTAGATGGTGTGCCAATCTGCGAAAAGTATTCATGTAGAGGTGTTCAAGTTGCATCGCTTAATGGATGTACCTGGTGGGAGATCACAGCAAAACTTGTGGGTGAAGCCGATGATCAAACTTTGGTTACTTTTGGAAACATTCGAACATTAGTGAAGGAGACGGGACCCAAGGTAATAACAACTGTTCTCTTGATAAGCCAAGAGCCCCTCGAGTTAAATCGGGTAGTCTCTGGAATCTCTGCTAACTGTCATCATGATGCAACGAGTGAAAAGATTCCCTCATCCACATATTCAGCGATTAATAATTAGCGATTAGCACCTGGTACCCAGAGTTGATCTCCACGCTCTTTATTGGAGTATCGGGCTAAAACAAAGAGAAGATCAGAGCAGCGATTTAAATACTTTGCAGTGATCGGGCTGACGCCACCACCAAATGCGTGAATTGCCGCCCAAGTGCATCGCTCGGCTCGTCGAACCACGGTTCGAGCTACATGTAAGTGCGCTGCTGCGGCAGTACCTGATGGCAATACAAAGGAGCGAAGAGATTCAAGATCTGCGTTGTAAAGATCTATCTGCTCCTCCAAAAACACCACTTGCGACTCTAAAACTCTCAATGGCTCAAAGGCTGGAGAGTCAACTATGGGCGTACATAAATCGGCACCTACATCAAATAAGTCATTTTGAATTCGGACCAAAAGTGCGCGAACAGATTCACTTAACTCGTCAGTGGAAAGAACGACACCGATAGAGGAGTTAGCTTCATCGACGGTGGCATATGCCTCAAGGCGTGGATCATTCTTTGATGTACGGCTCATGTCTCCAAGAGATGTCGTGCCATCATCGCCAGTCTTGGTGTAAATACGCGTTAAATTAACCATGCCCGTAGCCTATAAGTAGACTGCGGCCATGGCATCTCTGGATCGTTTCCACGTCACCGGTGGTGCCCACCTACGCGGTGAAGTCACTGTAACGGGCGCCAAAAACTCAGTATTAAAACTCATGGCGGCCGCGCTTTTGGCCGAAGGTAAGACAACTATTAGTAACGTGCCAGAAATCGCTGACGTTGACATCATGTCTGATTTGTTAACGCGATTAGGCTGCACAGTTGTCCATACAGGTGATCGAGTTACTATCGATGTCCCAGCTATTCCAGGCCACCGCGCAGATTACGATTTAGTTCGCAGGATGCGCGCCTCAATAAATGTTTTGGGTCCCTTAGTCGCTCGCATCGGCAAAGCTGAAGTTGCTCTGCCTGGTGGCGATGCGATTGGCTCTCGAGGATTAGATTTTCATATCAAAGGCTTAACTTCACTAGGTGCTAATGCACATATCGAACATGGCTATGTGATGGCCGAGGCACCCACTGGATTAATCGGGGCGATGGTCGAGTTAGATTTCCCCAGCGTTGGTGCCACTGAAAATATTATGACCGCCGCAGTCCTGGCAAAAGGTGTTACGAGAATTGATAACGCCGCTCGCGAACCCGACGTCGTTGACCTTGGCGAGTTTCTAATCTCAATGGGCGCTCAAATTGTTGGACTAGGTACTCCGCTTATAACTATTACGGGTGTCGAAAAACTAAGACCAACTACTCATGCAACGATACCTGATCGAATCATTACCGGAACTTGGGCATTTGCTGCGGCGATGACACAAGGTGACATCACAATTCACGGAGCACGGGCAGGTGACTTAGAGCTTCCACTTGAAAAGCTTGCGAGTGCTGGAGCAATCGTGACAACTACCGCCGATGGCATTCGAGTTCGGATGGATTCAAGACCACGGGCGATAGATGTCGCAACCCTGCCCTACCCCGGCTTTCCAACTGATTTATTGCCGATGGTCATTGCGCTGAATTCAATCGCCGATGGTCATTCTTTGGTAACTGAAAATGTTTTTGAATCACGGTTTATGTTTGTCAATGAATTAATTCGTCTGGGCGCTCAGATTTCCGTTGATGGTCATCATGCCTCCATTGAAGGCGTACAAGAGCTTTCGAGTGCACCAGTTGAGGCCACCGATATCCGTGCTGGGGCTGGCTTGATTTTGGCCGCCTTAGTAAGTGAAGGCGAAACAACCATCGATCAAGCATTTCACGTCGATCGTGGTTATCCTTATTTTGCAGAGCAGCTAGTGTCCCTAGGAGCGAAAGTGAGACGCGAATAATGTCACCCATTCCAGATCGCAACTTGGCCCTCGAGTTGATTCGAGTAACTGAAACCGCTGCAATTGCGGCAGCTCCTTGGGTGGGTCGTGGTCAGAAGAACCTCGCCGACAAAGCCGCTGTCGAAGCGATGCGCGAAATGATTAATACCGTTGACATGTCCGGTGTCGTGGTAATTGGCGAGGGTGAAAAAGATAACGCCCCAATGCTCCATAATGGCGAGCACGTAGGTAATCAAGAGGGACCATCCTGTGATGTGGCAGTTGATCCCATTGATGGTACATCGCTGACTGCAAATGGAATGAATGGCGCAATTTCCGTTATTGCATTATCTCCGCGCGGAACGATGTTTGATCCGAAGACCTCCTTTTACATGAACAAAATCGTCACTGGGGCAGAGGCGGCCCATGTTATTGATATCAAAGCCTCTGTCGCCCATAATATTCAATCCGTTGCAACTGCAAAGAACTTGGCGGTCAGCGATGTTACGGTCGTTGTATTAAATCGCCCACGACATGAACAGTTGATTGCTGAGATTCGCGCTGCAGGTGCTCGTATACGTTTAATTCAAGATGGTGATGTGGCAGCTGCAATTGAGGCAGCACGTCCCAATACTGGAATAGATTTATTGATGGGCATCGGCGGCACACCAGAAGGTGTCATAGCCGCCGCGGCAATGATTTGTTTAGGTGGGGCTATACAGAGTCAGTTATATGAGGATGGCAAACCGGTTGGTGCAATCCTGTACACCAAGGATCTTGTGAACTCCGAAGATGTCTTTTTAGCGGCAACTGGTATCACTGATGGAGAACTAATTAAGGGGATTCGCTACACAAGTTTTGGCGCAGTAAGTCAGTCGATTGTGATGCGCGGTCAGTCAAAGACAGTTCGAGTAATCGAAACCGAGCATCACCTAAAGTAGGTTAATTACTTACCGTTTCGGTCAGAATCGACACTCGGTTATTTGAAACTGATAGGAAGCCACCACTGACGTTAAAGTCAGAGGTGCTTCCATCGACACCAGTAATGCTTACAACTCCGTCGACTAGGACACCAAATAAAGGTGTGTGCCCGGTCAAAATGCCGAGATCGCCATCGATAGTGCGTGCAGAGACTGAAGTTGCCTCCCCTGACCACACGCGCTGGGTTGGCGATACTAATTCGACGTTAAGTGTCATGTGAAATTACTTTCCAACACTCGCTGCGAGTTCGGCGGCTCTGCGCTCTACATCTTCTAATCCACCGCACATAAAGAATGCCTGCTCAGGAATGTGATCGTACTTTCCGTCGGCAAGGGCCTCGAATGCAGAGATTGTTTCAGTAACTGGCACGAAAGATCCTTCTAGACCGGTAAAGACCTTGGCCACGAAAGTATTTTGTGACAAGAAGCGCTGAATACGGCGTGCGCGACCAACCAAAATGCGGTCATCTTCAGATAGCTCATCGATACCCAAGATTGCGATGATGTCCTGGAGATCCTTGTAACGCTGCAAGATCTGTTTAATACGGTTAGCGACACGGAAGTGGTGCTCTCCGATATAGCGAGGATCGAGAATACGAGACGATGAATCCAGAGGATCCACTGCAGGATAAATTCCAAGCTCTGAAATTGGACGAGATAGAACTGTTGTCGCATCCAAGTGCGCAAAAGTTGTGTGTGGAGCCGGGTCGGTAATGTCATCTGCAGGAACATAAATTGCCTGCATAGATGTAATCGAGTGACCACGTGTTGAAGTAATGCGCTCCTGCAATTGGCCCATTTCATCGGCCAAAGTTGGCTGATAACCCACTGCAGATGGCATACGGCCAAGAAGTGTTGAAACCTCTGAACCTGCCTGTGTGAAGCGGAAAATATTGTCAATGAACAAAAGTACATCTTGCTTTTGAACATCGCGGAAGTATTCAGCCATTGTTAGAGCAGAGAGTGCAACACGAAGACGGGTGCCAGGTGGCTCATCCATCTGACCAAAGACCAAAGCAGTCTTATTAATAACGCCAGTTTCAGTCATTTCCAAAAATAAGTCGTTACCTTCGCGGGTACGCTCACCAACACCGG
>CANIBB010000067.1:0-5954 GCA_947465575.1 Actinomycetota bacterium
CAAGTTGGTTTAGAGCACTTACGACATGTAGTTCTGCTGCACATATTTCTATTTCCTTTTCTTAGCTTGTTGGTATTAATTGCTGATTAATAGCTGCCGGTGAATTGCTCCATGTGAGATAACCACCGTCGAGGTTCACTGCATTGAATCCGAGCTCCTTGAGCAGAAGTGCCGCTGTATGGCCACGTTGGCCAACTTGGCAGTTAACGAGAAGATTCTTTGATGTGATCTCTGAAGTGCGTTCACGAATTTCATCAACTGAGATGTTCATGGCCCCTGGAATATGCCCGCGAGCAAACTCTCCTGCGCTGCGTACATCGATTAACTCGAAGCCTCGTGAAGTGAAGTCTTCAATCTCATTCCATTGGGCAGTTTCAACTAAGCCGGAGATAACGTTTTCAGCGATGTAACCCAGCATATTAACTGGATCTTTTGCAGAGCCAAATGGTGGCGCATATGCAAGCTCAAGATCAGCGAGCTCAGGTGCGGTGATGTTGCCACGTATTGCTGTTGCAATCACATCTATTCGCTTATCGACGCCTTCTATTCCGATGCCTTGGGCACCGAGAATTTCACCAGTCTTTGGATCAAAGATAAGTTTAAGCACCATCTGTTTCGCATCTGGATAGTAACCCGCATGTGAATTTGGATGCGTATGAATAGATTGGTGGGCTCGCCCAGCAGCTTTTAAACGCTTTTCATTCCAGCCAGTTGTTGCAATCATTAAATCAAAGACCTTCACGATAGCCGTTCCGATTGTTTTTACTGGACGTATCTGTCGTCCTGCAATGTGATCGGCTACCACGCGCCCATGTCGATTTGCCAGATTTGCAAGTGGAACAAGAGTTGCACTTCCATCCAACGCATCGGTTTTTTCTGCGGCATCGCCAACTGCATAAATGTCATGGTTACTTGTGCGATTGAAATCATCAACCTGAATTCCATTTCGCGAACCAATTGTTAAACCTGCAGCCTTTGCCAATCCAATTTCAGGACGCACGCCAATTGCAAGAATTACTAACTCAGCAGGGATGTTGTCTCCGTTGCCTAGATCAACACTATCTGGGCCAATATTGACGACACTAGAACCTAAATGAAGCGCGACTCCCTGTGTCACCATCTCTTGAGCAACAAGGGTTGCAAGCTCTGGATCTAGCGGCATCAAAACCTGATCGGTTGCTTCAACAAGTGAGGTGGGGATTCCACGGTGAATAAGGTTTTCAGCGATTTCTACGCCGATAAATCCCCCACCAATTACAACTGCGCTCTTAGGTTTGGCGCTTACGCGATCTGCGATTCTCTCTACATCTTCAACGGTTCGTAGAGTCATCCCACGTTCAATGCCTGGAATAGGCGGAATCACGGGAGATGCGCCTGGTGAAAGAATTAACTTGTCGTAATTAATCTCATGCGTTTCATGACTATCAAGGTTTTTGATAGCAACCGTCTTCTTGCTGGTGTTAATCGCTAGAACCTCTGTATTTACACGTACATCTAGTCGAAAGCGGGCATGAAGGCTTGCCGGGGTCTGTAGGAGGAGTGCGCTCTCTTCTTCGATTACACCTCCAACATAGTAGGGCAGGCCGCAGTTGGCATAGGAAACATAGCCAGATTTCTCAATCACGATAATTTCGGCATCGGCATCTAAGCGACGCAAACGTGTTGCCGCTGACATTCCACCTGCCACCCCACCAATAACGACGATGCGCATTATGAAGTCACTACCGGAAGATTATTGGCCTGCCAGTCGACGATGCCATTAGTTAAGTTGAAGAGATTGTTGCAGCCATTGTGGTGCAAAGTCTCCACTGCGATTGCAGAGCGACGGCCGCTATGACAATAAACGGCATATGTTGCAGACTTATCAAGTTTGGCGATTTCAGTTTCAAACTGCGTGCCTTCTACATCAACATTAATTGCACCTTGGATATGTCCAACCATAAATTCACCGGGAGTGCGAACATCTAAAGTAATGACTCCAGCTTCAGCGGTTTTTGCCGAGAAGGCAGCTGCATCCAAATTTGTGGCAGTCGAAGTTGATGAACAGCCAGCAATCATGAGAGCTGCAGTAGCCATAAATACGATTGCAATATATTTCTTCATAATTTTCCCCTTAAGCCAAAGATAAAAATAGTTTTTGCAATTGTGCAGTTACTGCATCCGAGTTTGATTTGCCTTCAACAATGCACTCTTTCAAACTGGCAGAAATCAATGTAAAGGCCGCGGTATTAACAGCTTTTGATACTGCTGACATTTGCGTGACAATCTCATCGCAGTTTCTGCCCTCTTCGAGCATGCGGGCAACGGCGCCTAATTGACCTTGGGCGCGTTTTACACGCTTTGCGATGGCCTCAATCTGCTGGGCATCGGTAAGCACGTGAGCAATCTTTTTGGTTGTCATTTGCAGGTGCAGCGATCCTGCTCAGGTACGCCGGCTAGAGCCTCCTCTATATGCTCTCCACATCCTGACCAGCTTGCTTTTTTACACACATTGCACATAACGCGTGAACACATTTTTAACTCCCTCGTTGGTTAATAGGAAAGTTAGCATACCCCCCGGGGTATGTCAAAACCGGCTACAAACGGCCAGCTTGGTGAACTCGCCTCAAGAACTCCTTCGTTTTTGGGTCCTGAGGGTTGTGAAGCACTTCTTGTGCACTTCCGCGCTCAAGAATGTCTCCAGATTCTAAGAAACAGACCTCATCGGCCACCTGAGTCGCAAAACCCATCTCATGCGTTGCCAAAACCATTGTCATTCCATCGCTTTTTAGATCACGCACAATACTTAACACTTCATTAACTAAAACAGGATCAAGTGCTGAAGTAATCTCGTCCAATAAAAGCAGCCGGGGATTGCAGGCTAATGATCGTATTATCGCAACTCTTTGCTGCTGTCCCCCGCTTAGGCGATCTGGATACTGATCAGCCTTATCGGCTAAATCAAAGCGTTTGAGAAGCTTTTGCGCGGACTCTATCGCCTCTTCCTTACTCTTTCCCTGCACTTTAATTGGTGACAGGGTTATGTTTTCAAGAACGGTCTTATGTGGGAATAGATTGAAAGATTGAAAAACCATTCCTAACTTGCGTCTAACTTCATCGACATTGATTAGTGGATCCGATATTTCAGCACCATCTAAGAAAATCTGGCCATCATCGATGGACTCCAACAAGTTGATACAACGTAACAATGTGGATTTGCCTGAGCCGGAAGCACCAATCAGCACCGTAGCAGTGTGCTCTGGAACTGAAAGAGAGAGATGGTTGAGAACTAACTCTTGGCCAAAGGACTTACGGATATTTATGAGCTCGAGGACGTTAGCCATCAAATAGCCCCCTCTGCATTTTGTGCATTAGTTCGATGACGAATTGCTCTATCTGTATAGCGAGTCATTGGGATTGTGATTAGTAGAAAGAGAATTGCCGCTACTACATATGGTGTGTAGTTAAAAGTTCTGCTGGCATTGATTTGCGCAGCGCGAACAGCATCAGTTACACCCAAGATCGATACGAGTCCGGTATCTTTCAAAAGAGAGACAAAGTCATTTAGTAGTGGCGGAACAACTCTTCGTATCGCTTGTGGTAACACCACGTATCGCATCGTCTGGCCAGAAGTTAAACCAAGCGATCTTGCAGCAGCGCGTTGGCTCGGATGAATTGAGAGAATTCCGCTACGGATAACTTCGGCCACATATGCCGAATAAGTCAGCACAACTGCGACGGTGCCAAGGAAGATTACATTGCTCGAAATTCCAGTTAAACGCAGTGCTGGTACGCCAAAGCCGACAAGCAGGATAATCAAGATAAGTGGTGCACCGCGGAAAATATCAACGTAGGCAGTTGCAAGAAATCTAAATGGGGTCAGCGCCGGTGATTTAGTTGTTCGCATAAGCGCTAAACCAAGGGCGATTACTCCGATGCATGCGCCACCTATAAAAGTCAGTTGCAGATTGATCCAGAGTCCAGCAATAACAGTTGGAAAGACTTCGCGGCCATAATCGATATCAAAGAAGGTCTTCTTAACAACTTCCCAGCCCGGGGATGAGACAACGATTGCAATTAATGTGCCAATCACAAGAAAGGATGAAATCGCAGCTATTGCGCCCTGCTTTCGGCTAATTCGCCTACGGGCAATTCCACGTTCTACTTCACGTGAGCTTGGCGACCAAGCAGAGTTAATTCGCTCTGTCATGGTCGCCAAACTACCGTGTTTACTTCTTACTTTCTATTATGGCTTCAATACTGGCGCACCAGCATCAGTTGCTAGCCACTTATCCGTAATGGCTGCCAAAGTACCATCGGCAGTAATTGCATCAACAGCTGCAGAAACACATGAGGTCAATGCGCTTCCCTTTGACATTAGGAGCCCGAATTGATCGCCAGCACCAGATGATGGCAACTGACCAACGATTAAGCCATCTGTAACTTCAACACCAGATAGGTAGAAAGCAGTTGGAAGATCTACAACTAGACCATCAATCTGACCATTCTTAAGTGCAGATACTGCGGCGGCGTTGTCGTTAAATACCTGAGGCTTGATACCAATCTGGTTTTCAATCGCATCAAGAGATGTAGTACCAACGGCTGCACCAAGCTTTGCATTCTTCAAATCAGCGATTGATGTCTTGCCTGCAATCTTGCTGCCCTTGAATGAAACAATTGCTTGAGGAGCAGTGTAGTAAGGAGATGAGAAATCAACTGCCGCTGAACGCTCAGCAGTAATTGAGAACTGTTGCAAGTTGAAGTCAAAGTTCTTAGCTCCAGGTGTTACCGCGCTATCAAAAGTCGTGCGAACCCAAACTACTTCATCATTAGTAAACCCGAGTTGCTTAGCAACTGCATATGCGACGGCGCCTTCAAAACCATTTCCGGTCTCTGGCGCATCATCGATGATCCATGGATAGTAAGCAGGCTCTCCAGTGGCAATAGTTAACTTACCTGATTCAACTGTTGCAAGATCTGCCTTTGCACATGATGCCGCTTCTTCAGAAGTTGCTGAATCACTCTTTGCGCAACCTGAGAGAGTGAGAGATGTTGCAACTGCTACTGCTATAAGAATTCCAAAACGTTTCTTCACGATATCTCCTAATGGGTTGATGGCTATACCCAAAGGCTAGGGCATTACAAAGCCGCCATCAACTGGCACCGTGACTCCTGAAACATAGGATGATGCATCACTTACTAACCAAATGAGCGTCGACGCTAACTCTTCAACCCTTCCAATTCGCTGGGCAGCGGTCAGCGCGCGAACCATCTCTATTGATGCCTCGTTCATTTGATCGGTCATTTCAGATGGAAAAAATCCTGGTGCTAGAGCATTAACGCGAATGCCTTTGCGCGCAGTCCACTGTGCAGCTAAGTCCCGTGTTAACCCAATTACCCCAGCTTTGCTTGATGCATAGGCGGCTTGCGGTAAACCTCCAGGGCGCATTCCCAGAATGCTAGAAATATTTACAATCGCACCACCATTTATTGCCGCTTTAGCAAATGCCTGGGCCATCCAATATGAGCCCATCAAATTTACATCAATGACGTTACGAAATTGTTCAGGAGTCTCAGAGGTCGCCGATACTGCAGTTCCGACCCCAGCGTTATTTACCAAGATATCAACGCGACCAAAGCGTTCAATTGCAAGTGCAATAAGGGCGGTGCAATCCTCTGGCTTAGTGACATCGGTTTTTAGGGCTGCGAAGTTTCTGCCCTCTGCCTCAATAAGTGCCCCGGTATCGGGCAAACGTTCGCTACGTCTGGCACCTAAAACTACGTCGGCACCTGCCTGTGCAAGAGCCTGCGCGAATGCAACACCTAAGCCAGATGATGCTCCTGTGACAACTGCCACTTTGCCATCTAGTCGAAACGAATCTAAAACATTCATAAGGCTCTCCCTTTTTAAGTGCAATATGCGTACGGTACTACTATGGAGTTTGGTAATAGTTTAAAGGCCGAGGATTACCTCG
>CANIBB010000068.1:0-5937 GCA_947465575.1 Actinomycetota bacterium
CGTCCCTGACTTCATGAAGTAAGGCGTTTTGCCAGCGATCTTTACAGACCGGCGCGGTGGTTCAAGCCTGGCGCCTTATGAGTCATTTAATTTAGCGCTGCATGTGGGGGATGATTCAGAAGTTGTAGCAGAGAATCGCTCACAGCTTTATCGCACCGTTGGAAATGTTCAGTTCATGAATCAAACTCATGGAGATTCATTTACCGTCGTCGAAAAGTTTTCTACGGTTGATCCAACGTGTGATGCATTAATTACTACTACTCCGGGCTTAGCTCTGGCCGTATTAGTCGCCGATTGCATTCCACTACTTCTATCCTCATCTACAGTTGTTGCCGCCGTGCATGTTGGACGTAAGGGTCTAATGAGTTCAATTGCGCTCTCAGTTGTAAAGGAGATGCGTCGATTAGGTGCAGGCTCAATTCATGCTCAATTGGGTGCATCTATCTGTGGCCAGTGCTACGAAGTTCCGGCGGCCATGGCCGATGAGCTCTTGAGCGCGCATCCCGATGCCTTTGCACTCACCCGTGAAGGCAATCCAGCGCTCGATCTTCCTAGAGGGCTTATAGCCGAGTTAGTTGGCGAGGGCATTACTTATGAGGCCTCAGGCATCTGCACTCTCGAGGATCAACTCTATTTTTCTTATCGACGTCATAATATTACTGGGCGAAATGCAGGAGTAGTTTGGTTATGACACGTCGCGAAGAAATCTCACAGAATCTAAACGATGTTCAAGAGCGAATTCAAATCGCTGCCCAAAAGGCTGGACGAAATCTTGAGGAGATTCATCTGATCGCCGTTACCAAAGGTTATCCCGTAAGTGATGTAGCGATTCTAAAAGAGCTCGGAGTCAATGATTTTGGGGAAAATCGTGATAGTGATGCAGCAGCCAAAGCGGCTATCGTTTCAGGGACGTGGCATTTTCAGGGGCAGATTCAGAGCAATAAATTAAAGTCAATCTGCTCATGGGCTCAGGTGATTCACTCTTTGGATGATTTACGCCACTTTGAAATAATAGAAAAATCCGCAGTTCATCCATTAGAGATTTTTCTCCAGATCAATCTCGACGGCTCAGTAAATCGCGGGGGAGCATCGATTGAAAATCTCTATCGACTTGCGGCGAGGGTTCAGGATGATCCGGTTCATAGATTGGCTGGGATCATGGCCGTTGCTCCACTTACCATCGCAGCCGAGAGTGCCTTTGAGCAACTGCGCGCCATACACACTGCATTTACCGTAGATTTCCCGAATTCTAAAATGCTATCTGCAGGCATGAGCTCGGATTTCGAATTGGCCATAGCCTATGGCGCGACACATCTGCGAATAGGCAGTCAAATCATGGGTTCTAGGTAGTCCAAGAGGTAGCGTTTACCTATGGCTAATGCAATCAAGCGCGTCGCAAACTACTTAGGGTTGATGGATGACCCAGAGTTTGATACTCCAGTGAGTTCTAATGTTCCTGCAGTTCCTATGTCAAATGATGTTCGCATCAAAGCCCGCAACCCCCGCACAGTATCTTCGGTGGTTACATCTACGATGGAAGTTGCCCCACAACTTGATCTTCCTGTCTTGGATCGCATCATTACTTTACATCCACGTTTTTATAATGAGGCACGAACAATTGGCGAGCATTTTCGTCAAGGAAACCCAGTCATCATTAATTTAACTGATATGGATGAGTCTGAGCACAAGCGCCTTGTCGACTTTGCAAGTGGTCTCGCATTTGGACTTCACGGAACAATTGAGCGGGTTACAAAAAAGGTATTTTTAATCTCCCCAGCCAATCTTCAAGTTAGCACTGAAGATAAGTCAGCTGCGGCACAAGCAAGTTTCTTTAACCAGAGCTGATTCTCGCATGAGGTTAGGTTCGATTCTTGCATCTCTTCTCCAACTATTTTTATTCGCTCTTTTGGCGCGCTTAATTCTTGATTACATTCGCATGTTCGCCCGTAACTGGAGACCGAGCGGAATTGTGCTCTACTTAGTAGAAGCGGTTTATGCGATTACAGATCAGCCCATGCGCTTTGTTGGCCGGTTCATTCCACCACTTCGCCTAGGTGCAGTCAGCTTGGATATGAGTTTTATAGTTCTCTTCTTTGGAGTTCAGTTATTAATGGGACTTGTTAGTGGGCTTTAGCAAGTATTACAACTAATCCAAACTCACTCTCTCTAGTACTCATAGAAATATCGCGCTCCATAGTTAAGGCCAATACCTCATCTTGAATATGTAAGGTGTGAGCCTCTATGGCGTCGGCGATTTCCTGCGTTGAATTCCACTTCACTGTAATTCGGTCAGATATCTCAAAGCCATCACTCTTGCGACGCTCTTGGATAAAGCGAATAACCTCTCGTGCATGTCCTGCCAGAATAAGGATGGGCGTGAGCTCTAAATCAAGAGCGACGCTCTCCCCATCGTGCGAGGCAACCATCCATCCACTTTTGGGTACCTCTGTAATGACTAGATCTTCAAATGTAATTTCCCAAGCGCCAACAGTGGTTGTTCCCGATGCTCTTAATGTTTTTACTAATGCCGCTGCATCGCTGGATGCGATTGCCTTCGCGATTTCTTGAACCGCTCCACCAAATTTTGCACCAAGCGTTTTAAAGTTTGCCTTGATAGTGATGTCAACTAAATCGCCATCGGCGTTAGCGATATCTTCTAGGGCGATGACATTGAGTTCGTCGGCTATTTGTTCGCGCATTTCGACAGGTAAAGCTGCCCAACCGCTAGCGGCAATTAAAGCTCGCCCTAAGGGCTGGCGGATTTTAATACCTGACTCTGCTCTCGAAGCACGACCTAGCTCAACAATTCGGCGGGTAAGGGCTACTTGCTGACTTAGTTCACTATGTATCGCATCGATATTTGCGACTGGAAAATCAGAAAGATGTACGGATGCGACGGCCCCTGATTCTGTTGGTCGCACGAGCTCTTGCCAGACCTGTTCTGTAATAAATGGCACCATGGGTGCAAGTAACTGTGTAAGAGTTTTTAAGCACTCGTGCAGGGTTGCCATGGCGCTAACGTCACCATCCCAGAAACGTCGTCGCGATCGACGCACATACCAGTTGGATAGATCGTCAATGAAGCGGGCTAATGCGCGGCCGGCGACCTGTGTGTCAAAATCCGTTAACGCTTCATCGACTTCGGTGACTAATGAATTGAGTTCTGAGATTATCCATCGATCCATTAACGGACGATCGGCAAGGGCAGGAGACTGACTCAACTCAAAATTAGATGCATGTGCATAGAGAGAGTGGAAGGAAACGGTGTTCCAGTACGTCAAGAGAGTTTTCCTGACCACTTCATTGATTGCATCATGTCCAACGCGACGGGCGGCCCAGGGTGAACCAGCTGCCAACATGTACCAACGCACTGCATCGGCGCCATGTTGATCCATGAGTGCCATTGGCTCAATAACATTTCCGACATGCTTGCTCATCTTGCGGCCATCTTTATCCAAAATGTGGCCAAGGCACAGAACGGATTTGTAAGAGGACTTGTCAAAGACCAAGGTTCCAATTGTCATTAACGTATAGAACCAGCCACGAGTTTGGTCGATCGCCTCAGCGATAAAATCGGCTGGGTATGCGGCTTTAAACTTTTCTACTGAACCCTCTTTGTGAGGGTATCCCCACTGGGCAAAAGGCATGGCGCCTGAGTCATACCAGCAGTCAATTACTTCAGGAACACGGACCATGGTGGATGAACACTCGGCACATCCGAAGGTTATGTCATCGACAAAGGGACGGTGAGGGTCAAGATTGGATAGCTCTTTACCGGCTAGCGCGCCTAACTCTTTGAGCGAATCAACGCAAATTTCATGCTTGTTCTCACATCGCCAGATAGGAAGTGGTGTACCCCAATAGCGGTTTCGTGAAAGCGCCCAGTCGATATTGTTGTTGAGCCAATCGCCATAACGACCATCTTTAATAGTTTCGGGATGCCAATCAGTAGCTGCATTTTCACGCAGTAGAGCATCCTTGATCGAAGTTGTGCGGATATACCAGGAAGGTTGCGCATAGTACATAAGCGCGGTGTGGCAACGCCAACAATGAGGATATGAGTGCTCGTAAGGTTGATGCTTATAGAGAGAGCCATTGGCTCTTAACTCTTTGACTAAAACTTTATCGGCATCTTTAAAAAACATTCCTCCAACAACTGGTACATCAGGTAAGAATCTTCCATCGGCGGCGATTGGATTTACTACCGGCAGTCCGTATGAGCGACATACCGCTAAGTCATCTGCTCCAAAGGCGGGGGATTGATGAACTAATCCGGTGCCATCCTCAGTTGTGACATATGTAGCCAGAACAACGTAATGCGCCTCTGGGATTTCGACGTAGTTAAATGGACGCGTATATGTCGTGCGCTCTAACTCTTTTCCAAGAACTCGCTTAATAATTCTTTTCTCACCTTTGAGGCAATCGATGAGAGCCTCAGCGACGATGAGAACTTCACTCTTTTCCTCATCGATAACTTCAACAACGACGTAGTCGACATCTGGGTGAACGGCGATAGCGGTATTTGAAACCACAGTCCACGGAGTAGTTGTCCAAACAAGTAGTGATGCATGTAGAAGAGCAAGTTCACCAGATGTGACTGGAAATCTAACAAAGACAGATGGATCGGTAATGGTTTCATATCCTTGGGCTAGCTCGTGATCGGATAATCCAGTTCCGCAGCGGGGACAGTATGGGGCGACTCGATGATCTTGAACGAGAAGACCTTTCTTCCAAATCTCTTTAAGCGACCACCACACACTTTCGACGTATTCAGGGGACATGGTCCAGTAGGCCTGATCAAAATCGACCCAGAAGCCCATTCGATCGGTCATATCGCTAAAAGCGGTGACGTGGCGCTGAACAGATTCGCGGCACTTATCGTTGAAAGCGGCAACTCCAAATTTTTCGATATCGCCCTTACCGTTAAATCCCAACTCTTTCTCAACTGCAATTTCAACTGGAAGCCCATGGCAATCCCACCCGGCTTTACGCGTTACAAAGCGACCCTTCATTGTTTGAAAGCGAGGGAAGACATCTTTAAAAACTCGCGCCTCAATATGATGCGTTCCAGGCATTCCATTGGCAGTAGGCGGACCCTCGTAAAAGCTCCATGGAGCTGCGCCTGTGCGAGCATCAACGGTCTTATGAAAAATCTCGTTATCGCTCCAGAACTTGAGAATTTCATGTTCGAGGGCAGGTAGATTCACCGATGCTGGAATGCTACGAAAAACCATATGAAAAGCCCCCAAAAAAACTTGGAGGGACGGGAGCTGCTATCGCAGATCACGCGGTACCACCCGCCTTGCGCAAAGTTCGCGCCACTTGAAGAACTAACTCGGGCCGGTTCTAGATGAGTTTTCACCCACTTCTTCCAGCGAGCTCGTGAGGTGATAGCCCCGTCAGCGCTCATATTGCGTTAGTAGGGCAGAGTCTAGGCCATTCCAGGGGATAAAAATACATGTGGCGTAGTTGGTATAGGAGGGGCAATCGGCATAAGGTACGCGTCATGCCCAAGAAGCCTTCTAAGAGCGCCGTAGCAAAAAAGGCGCCTGCCAAGAGCGCGGCAAAAAAGCCCGTTAAAAAAGCGGCCGTCAAGAAAACTCCGGTAAAGAAAGCTCCTGTCAAGAAAGCTCCAGCAAAGAAAGCTCCAGCAAAGAAAGCTGTGGCAAAAAAAAGTGCAGTGAAATCTATTCCGGTAAAAAAAGCAGGTGCTAAGGCATCTACCACTAAAACGACTCTGACCGTTGATGAAAAATCTCAAACGGTTTCTGTTTCTACTGTCACTGCACCCGTCTTAGTCCCTGTGGTTGAAGAGCGACGATTAGTCATGCCGCCCCCACCGCGTCCTGCTAAGAATGGCAAGAAAGTTGCACCACTAAAACCAATTAAGAGCGCTCCGACACCTATTGTTGTAAGTGAATCTGAGACTCCATGGAC
>CANIBB010000069.1:0-5731 GCA_947465575.1 Actinomycetota bacterium
CCTGTTGTTAAGCGACATCGCGCTAAGGCCGGTATGTCAGGCGGCTCAGGCGGCTCAGGACTTACAAGTCCGATGCAGGGCACAGTTGTAAAGATTGCCGTTGAAGTTGGTGCTCTCGTTGAGGTTGGCGATTTGATCATTGTTCTTGAAGCCATGAAGATGGAGCAGCCTCTCATGGCCCATAAATCAGGAGTTATTGCTAATCTCACTGCAGTAATCGGGGCAACGGTTTCTAGTGGAACCACACTCTGTGACATTATTGACGCATGACATCGAGCGAACTTCTCTATAGCGATCCCCTAGCTGCTGCTACTGCGGCGGCACAAGAAATTATCGAACGCACTGGAGTGCAATCACACGATGTTGCACTCGTTATGGGTTCAGGTTGGGTGAGTGCAGTTGATGCACTGGGTACTCCTACCTATGAATGCAACGCCGAAGAGCTAACTGGGTTTTTACCACCAACGGTTGAAGGACACTCAGGAAAAGTTCGCTCGTACAGTGTTGAAACCGACGGAAAAAAACTTCGGGCACTTGTTTTTCTAGGGCGCACACATTTATATGAAGGTAAGGGTGTCGAGCCCGTTGTACATAGCGTTCGCGCAGCAGTAAAAGCGGGTTGTAAAATTATCATTCTGACGAATGCATGTGGCGGTATTAATACGAAATATAGTGTTGGACAGCCAGTCTTGATTCGCGATCACATCTCTTTAACTGCAGTTTCACCACTTTCTGGTGCAACCTTTGTGGATCTAACAGACCTCTATAGCAAGCGCATCCGCGAGATTGTTAAGCAAGAGGATGCCTCCCTGGACGAGGGTGTCTATGTTCATTGGCGCGGACCTACCTATGAAACACCGGCAGAGATTCACATGATGCGAACCATGGGCGGGGATTTGGTGGGAATGTCCACCGTCCCAGAGGCGATTGCCGCTCACGCACTTGGGGCAGAGGTTTTGGGTATCTCACTTGTAACAAATGCAGCCGCTGGAGTCACAGGTGAAAAACTCAATCATGAAGAGGTAATCGCAGCCGGCAAAGCGGCGGCCGATCGAATGGGCGCACTTCTCAAAGGCGTAATTCCAAAGTTATTCTAAGCACATGGATCTGGGCACCGAAGTACAAGCATGGATCGCCGATGATCCAGATCCCGTAACGGCCGCCGTCTTACAGGGTTGGCTCGATACCAACAATGAAGAAGAGCTACGTACTTCATTTTCAGGTTTTCTGCAGTTTGGTACAGCAGGACTTCGTGGACCAGTTCGACCTGGTCCTTCAGGAATGAATCGCGCTGTTGTTGGTCGCACGGCTGCTGCTATTGCTGCATATATGAAGGAACGCAATTTAACGTCGGTAGTAATTGGACGCGACGCGCGTTACGGTTCAGAGGATTTTACAGAAGAGACTGCCCAAATTATGAGCGGGGCTGGCATGAAGGTCTATGTTCTCCCCCGGCCACTTCCAACTCCAGTCTTAGCTTTCGCAACAAATGAACTCAAATGTGATGTTGGAATCATGGTCACGGCAAGCCATAACCCGCCACAAGATAATGGATACAAAGTTTATTTAGGCGGGACTGTCGATGGAATTTATTACCGTGGCTCTCAAATCGTCTCTCCCACCGATGAATCAATTGCCGCACATATTCAAGCAATCACCACCTTGGCGAGCCAACCACGTGGCCGCACTTGGAGTATCGTCGATGAAGAGATTGTAAGTAAGTACGTAAATATCACTGCTGCGATAGCCACCAAGCCGGGCAATCTAAAGATTGTCTATACGGCGATGCATGGTGTCGGCACCGAAACTCTTTTACAGGTCTTTCATAAGGCGGGTTTTGCCTCACCGATTTTAGTAGAGGCGCAGGCACAGCCAGATCCAGATTTTCCTACGGTGGCATTTCCTAATCCAGAGGAGCCCGGTGCAATCGATTTAGCGCTAGAGACAGCTCGTGCATTTAACGCCGACTTAGTTATTGCAAATGATCCCGATGCCGATAGGTGCGCCGCAGCAGTTAACGATCCAGTAACAGGATGGCGAATGCTACGCGGAGATGAGTTAGGCGCCATCTTTGGTGAATCAATTGCACGCAAAACGAGTAAAGGAATTCTCGCCAATTCAATTGTGTCTTCCACTATTTTGAGCAAGATCGCAGCCCACTACAACTTAGAGTTTAAACAGACTCTGACAGGATTTAAGTGGTTAGCAAAGATTGACGGACTGACATTTGGATATGAAGAGGCACTTGGCTATGCAGTTGATGCCATCACCGTCAATGATAAAGATGGAATTTCGGCAGCGATAAAGTTGGCGCAGATAGCTACAGATTTGGCGAGTGAAAACAAGACACTTCTTGATTTGCTCGATGAAATTTGGACTAGACATGGCTTTCATGCAACTGAGCAGATCTCAATTCGTTTAACTGATCTATCTCAAGTTGGCATCATTATGGGCCGCCTGCGCACAAAAACTCCAACAGAGATCGCCGGTCATGTAGTGACATCTATCGATGATTTAGCAAAACCTACAGATGATTTGCCTCCAACAGATGGTCTTCGCATCTGGCTAGATGGAACAATCAGAATAATTATTCGTCCTAGCGGAACCGAAGCAAAGATGAAGTGTTACATTGAGGTTATTGAAAAAGATGCAGCACGGGCGCAAATCGTTCTCGATCAATTACGAGCACCTCTGAAGGAATTACTATCGTGAGTTTTTACGGCTTAGTAGATGGCACTGAGGCATCCCTTAAGAAATACCTCAGTGCGCTATCTGGCGTAGATCAAGTTGGTGCCGATGCGCGCGCAGCGATGTTAGCGACGCGAAGTATCAAAGCAGCCTCTAAACGCTGGGCGATTGACACTGCGATTTCAATGGTTGACTTAACAACTCTCGAAGGCGCCGATACTCCAGGAAAAGTTCAGGCTTTGTGTACTAAGGCTGTGCGCCCTGATCCAACGGATGCAACGGTGCCAAGCGTTGGTGCCGTCTGTGTCTATAACGACATGGTTGGTATCGCACGCAAGCATCTAGATCTAATTGGTGGTGCCCATGTTGGTGTCGCCGCAGTCTCGACGGCATTTCCTTCAGGTCGAGCATCAATGGCGGTAAAGATTCAGGATACTCAAGATGCCCTCGATGCTGGTGCATCTGAGATCGATATGGTCATCGATCGTGGGGCCTTTCTAAGTGGTGACTACATCGGTGTCTTTAATGAGATTGTCAAAATCCGCGAACTTTGCGGAGAGCGCGCCCATCTGAAAGTTATCTTTGAAACGGGCGAACTCGTCACCTACGACAATGTTCGCAAAGCCTCATTCCTAGCGATGGCCGCAGGCGCCCACTTCATTAAGACATCTACTGGCAAGGTTGCACCTGCAGCTACTGCGCCAGTTGTGTTAGTAATGCTTGAAGCGGTGCGTGATTTCTACCAAATGACACAGACACGGATTGGTGTGAAGCCGGCAGGTGGAATCAGAAATACAAAGGATGCAATAAAGCAGTTAGTACTAGTCAATGAGACTGCTGGCCCAGAATGGCTCACGCCATCTCTCTTTCGCATCGGTGCTAGCGCCCTGCTCAATGATTTATTAATGCAGCGCATGAAAATGGATGATGGCTACTACGCTAGTCCTGCCTACGTAACGATCGATTAATGGAGAACACAGTGAGCTTTGAATATGCACCAGCGCCTGAATCACGGGCCGTTGTCTCCATTAAACCTAAGTATGGCCACTTTATCGGTGGGAAATTTGTCACAGGCAGCAATCACTTTCCAACCATAAACCCAGCTACTGAAGAGGTTTTAAGTCAGATTGCTCTGGCTGGTAAGGCCGATGTTGATGCAGCAGTTAAAGCTGCACGTAAGGCCTACACAACTACGTGGTCAAAGATGAGTGGCAAAGAGCGCGGTAAGTACCTATTTCGCATCGCCCGCATTATGCAGGAGCGCTCTCGCGAGTTTGCAGTCCTTGAAACTTTAGATAATGGAAAGCCCATCCGTGAATCTCGTGATGTCGATGTTCCATTAGCTGCGGCGCATTTTTTCTATCACGCAGGCTGGGCCGACAAATTAGAGTTTGCGGGTCTTGGAACCTCTACAAAGCCACATGGCGTTGCTGGACAGATAATTCCCTGGAACTTTCCATTGTTGATGCTCGCATGGAAAGTTGCACCTGCACTTGCCGCCGGCAACACGGTCGTTCTAAAACCTGCCGAAAATACCTCTCTCACCGCACTTCTATTTGCTGAAGTCTGCCAACAAGCAGAACTTCCCGCAGGTGTGGTAAATATTGTTACCGGTGATGGATCAACTGGTGCATTAATTGTTAATCATCCTGGCATCGACAAGATTGCATTTACAGGATCTACTGAAGTGGGCAAGATTATTGCCCGGGCGGTTGCGCCAACCCACAAGAGCGTAACGCTCGAACTCGGCGGTAAAGCGGCCAACATCATCTTCGAAGATGCAGCAATCGATGAAGCTATCGAAGGCATCATCAATGGAGTTTTCTTCAATCAGGGCCATGTCTGTTGCGCCGGCTCTCGACTAATTCTGCAAGAGAGCGTCGCCGATGAAGTAATAGAAAAACTTAAGAAACGGATGGCAAAGATCCGTGTTGGTGATCCAATGGATAAGAACACCGACTTAGGTGCGATCAATAGCAAAGAGCAGCTCTTAAAAATCCGTGATCTTTCGGCAACGGGTGATACAGAGGGCGCCGAACGTTGGAGTGCTCCATGTGATCTGCCTGCAAAGGGCTTCTGGTTTCCCCCAACGATCTTTACGGGCGTTACGCAATCTCACCGCATCGCGCGCGAAGAGATCTTCGGGCCAGTGCTCTCAATCCTCACCTTTAGAACCCCGCAAGAGGGGATAGATAAGGCTAATAACACTCCTTTTGGTCTCTCAGCCGGAATCTGGAGTGAGAAGGGCTCGCGTATTTTGTGGGCCAGCCAGCAACTTCGCGCCGGTGTTATCTGGGCAAATACATTTAATAAGTTTGATCCAACATCTCCTTTTGGTGGATACAAAGAGTCTGGCTGGGGTCGCGAAGGTGGACGACATGGCTTAAGCGCATATTTGAAGGGGGTCGGCCATGAGTAATCGCATCGATGTCAAGAAGACTTATAAGTTATTTATTAACGGCGCCTTTCCACGAACTGAATCTGGCCGTACTTATGAGATTAAGAGTGCAAAGGGAAGCTTCATCGCAAACCCATGTCTTGCATCTCGCAAAGATTTAAAAGATGCTGTTGTAGCAGCACGCGCTGCACAATCTGGTTGGAATAAGGCTTCGGCATATAACAAGGGGCAGATTCTCTATCGAATCGCTGAGATGCTAGAGGGCAGGCGCGCGCAGTTTGTAGATGAGATTGTCACGGTAACTGGTGTAACAAAGTTAAAGGCTGAAAAGGAAGTTACCGATTCTGTTGATCGTTTAGTTTGGTATGCAGGTTGGAGCGACAAGCTTTCATCATTGTCTGGGGCCCTGAATCCCGTCGCCGGCCCTTACTACAACTTCACCGTTCCAGAGAGCATGGGTGTCATTGCAGCTATCGCACCTGAGCTTCCATCGCTTCTCGGTTTAATCGATGCGATTGCACCGATTATCGTCGGCGGAAATACGGTTATCGTGTTGGCGAGCACCAAGGCCCCACTTTCTGCGATGAGTTTTGCAGAAGTCATTGCGACAAGTGATGTACCTGCCGGTGTAATTAATATATTGAC
>CANIBB010000070.1:0-5631 GCA_947465575.1 Actinomycetota bacterium
GTAACCGAGGAGGCAACAACAGGTACGTCGCCAAGATAAACAGCGCCAGTTGTGCCATCGATTGAAATAACATCGCCCTCATAAACGGTAACCGTTCCTGCAGTAAATAAATTAGCTCGTTCATCGACAGAAATTGAATCAGTCCCGCAGACGGCAGTTTTTCCCATGCCGCGCGCAACGACAGCGGCGTGGGAAGTCTTGCCACCACGGCTAGTCAAAATTCCTTGAGATGCCACCATGCCAACTAAATCATCGGGACTTGTCTCTCGTCGTACCAAAATGACTTTCTTTCCTGATTTTGAAAGATCAAATGCTCTCTTAGAATCAAAGACAGCCTCGCCAACGGCAGCTCCTGGGGATGCTGGAATTCCTCGCGCAATTTCATTCAACGGCCCCGAAGTATCAAACTGCGGAAACATCAACATCGCCAATTGATCTCCGGATGTTCGAAGTAAGGCTTGATCCATCGTAATTTTGCCCTCATCGACAAATTGAAGTGCGATTCTAAAAGCCGCTTCAGCAGTGCGCTTACCCACTCGGGTCTGTAGAATCCAGAGTTTTCCGCGCTCGATAGTGAATTCGATATCACAGAGATCTTCATAGTGGGTCTCTAATAACTCCATCACGTCATCTAACTCTTTGGCAACGTCTGGAGTAAGTTCGGCAAACTCAATGAGTGACATGGGAGTGCGAATGCCAGCTACAACATCTTCACCCTGAGCTTTTTGAAGATAGTCACCATAGCGACCAACTTCTCCAGTGGATGGATTGCGTGTAAATGCAACGCCTGTTCCAGAATCATCACTCAGATTACCAAAGACCATAGATTGAATATTTACTGCAGTTCCTAAGTCAGAAGGAATTCGTTCGCGGCGACGGTACATCTGCGCACGCTCGGAGTTCCAGGATCTAAAAACAGCCTCGACGGATCTAATTAAATGCTCGCGCGGATCTTTAGGGAAATCCTCCCCTGTTGCCAATGTGATTACTTTTTTAAATCCATCACATAATAATTTCAAACTTTCTACATCCAAGCCCTGCATGTTTCCAACGCCAACAGAGGATGCAATCCGTTCCTGCACCTTATGAAACTCTCCTGGTGCAATGTCGCAGACAATTTTTCCGTACATCTCAATAAATCGGCGATAAGAATCCCAAGCAAATCGTGGATTTTCAGAAGATGCTGCCAGTGACTCGGTTACTTCAGGAGTCATGCCAACGTTTAGTACCGTTTCCATCATTCCGGGCATTGAGAATTTTGCGCCAGAGCGCACAGATACCAACAATGGATTGTCGACTCCCCCAAATTTCTTACCTGTTTGTTTTTCAAGCTCCTTGAGTGCGGCATCCATTTCGGAGTTTAAAGTTTCAGGAAATTTTCCAGATTGCAAATATTGACGACATGCGTGGGTTGTGATCGTAAATCCTGGAGGCACTGGCAAACCGATGCGAACCATTTCGGCCAAGTTGGCACCCTTGCCACCAAGCAGATCCTTTTGTGACATGTCCCCAAATGTGAATGGATGAATCAACTGCTCGGTCATCGTTGACCCTCCGCATGTTAGTAAGGCATGTATCTGGTTGGCTTCGTTTTTAAATTCTAGTTCACGATTACTCTGGGAATCCTACTCATAATCGTATAGGATTTTGACCATGTCGAGGGCGAGGATTATGTATGTCTAAGAACGTCAAACGCCAGTTCCCTAAGTGGGCAGATCTATCTCCTTTGCTCAAATTCACGATGCCAACCTTGCCCAGCCGCGAGAAACGCCTAGCTAAGGCGCTGACGATTTGGGATCTGCGCGAAATTGCAAAGCGCCGAACCCCCAAGGGTCCCTTTGACTATACCGATGGCGCCGCTGAATCAGAGGTAACACTTGAGCGAGCTCGCAGAGCATATTTAGATTTAGAGCTTCGCCCAAACATTTTGCGCAATGTAAAAGATGTTTCACTCGAATGTGAAGTTCTTGGACAGAGGTCTGCGATGCCTGTTGGTCTGGCACCAACTGGTTTTACACGCATGATGCACTCTGAGGGTGAAAATGCCGTCGCTAGAGCGGCACAAAAATTTGGAATCCCTTACACACTCTCCACTCTTGGCACCACAACCATTGAAGATGTTGTGACTGCAGCTCCCGATGGCACAAATTGGTTCCAGCTCTATATGTGGAACGATCGCGATGCCAGCATGCAATTGGTTGAACGAGCTAGAAAAGCTGGTGTTAAAAATCTTCTCTTGACTGTTGACGTACCAGTGGCAGGTGCGCGCTATCGCGATACTAGAAATGGGTTAACCGTTCCACCATCATTGACTGCTAAGACTATTTTAGATGCGATTCCTCGGCCAGAGTGGTGGATGAACTTTTTGACCACACCTGCGATCTCCTTTGTTTCTATGAAAAGTTGGAATGGTACGGTCGCCGAACTATTAGATTTTATGTT
The DNA here is from genome assembly GCA_947465575.1 of Actinomycetota bacterium. Lineage (GTDB taxonomy): Bacteria > Actinomycetota > Actinomycetes > Nanopelagicales > Nanopelagicaceae > Planktophila. The sequence continues at coordinate 2,443 of CANIBB010000070.1, forward strand.
TGACCCAACTATGACATTTGAAGATCTAAAATGGATCCGTAGTCAGTGGGACGGAAAACTGACGATTAAGGGAATCCAAACTGTGGAAGATGCAAAAAAGTCGGCCGACTGCGGGGCCGATGCGATTATTTTGTCCAACCACGGAGGTCGACAGATAGACCGTGGTCCGATTCCGCTTCACTTACTTGCAGATGTTAAAAAAGAGTTAAAAAATGAGTTAGAGGTTCACCTTGATACTGGAATTATGAATGGAGCCGATATTTTGGCAGCAATTGCGCTCGGTGCCGACTTTACTTATATCGGTCGGGCCTACCTCTATGGACTTATGGCTGGTGGGCAAGAAGGAGTTGAACGCGCTTTGACAATTTTGCGAACAGAAATGTCGAGAAATATGAAGCTATTAGGAGTCAATTCGATAGAAGAGCTTGAACCAAAACATGTTCGTTTGCTACCTACGCATGCGGGCCTCGGAAACCTACCTGGAGGAAAATAGATGAGAATCGCACGCATCGGCGCTATCGGAAGTGAAAGACCTGTTGTTATTGAAGGAGACGAGGCAATCTTCGTAGATACTCTGATTAAGGATTGGTCACGCGAAGAGTTAGAAAATGGAGCCTTTGCCCGCGTTAAGAACGCCAATCTCTCAACTTTGCCTCGCACATCAGTAAACGGCAAGCGTTATGGATCCCCTATCAACCGTCCGACAAAAGTTGTCTGCGTAGGTCTTAACTATCTAAAACATATTGAAGAATCGGGAGCAGTTGCACCTAAGGAGCCCATCATCTTTATGAAGGCGCCAGATACGGTCATTGGTCCAAATGATGACATCGTCATTCCACCTGGAAGTACTGCAACAGATTATGAAGTTGAACTCGCAATTGTCATTGGAAAGCGTGCGCTGTATCTAGACAATCCCGACCAGTCCCCCGACTATATTCTGGGATACACGATCAGCCAAGATATCAGTGAGCGTTACTGGCAGATTGAGCGATCGGGTCAATGGGTTAAAGGAAAGTCATTTCCTACTTTTAACCCAATTGGACCATCCATCGTTACTGGTGATTCAATTAATCCTCATAACTTGCGTTTATGGTGTGAAGTTGACGGTGTCATGAAGCAAGATTCAAATACAGATGATCTTCTCTTTGGTATCAACCACATCGTTTGGTACATCAGCCAATTCATGGAGCTCTTTCCAGGTGACATCATCAATACGGGAACACCTTTTGGCGTAGGTCTTGGCTTTAAGCCACCGGTATATCTACATGATGGACAGGTGATTCGTACAGGTATTGAAGGAATCGGCGAGATCGAATCAAAAGTAGTTGATTTCAAGAAATAGACTGGTCCCAACTTTTTAGCAATGAATGGAGTAGAAATATGAGCGGAGATTTCAAAGGACTCACTGCAGTTGTTAGTGGTGCGGGTTCTGGAATTGGTTTAGCCGTTGCCCGCTCTCTTCATGCCCAAGGTGCCCAAGTCTTTGGTCTTGACCTGAACGAGGGCGAGATGTCAGGAGTTGCTACGTGGATTCCATGCAATGTAGGTGATACAGGGCAGGTACAAACTGCTTTTGAGCAGATTGGCGCTCAAACAGACACGATAGACATTCTGATCAATAACGCAGGCATCGGTGCAATTGGGACGGTAGAGGATTCAACTGATGAGGAGTGGCACCGAGTTCTTAATATCAATGTTGTGAGCATTAGTCGAGTCTCTTCAGCTGCGATGCCTTTTCTTCGAAAGAGCTCTTGTCCCTCAATTGTTAATACATGTTCCATCGCTGCAACCGTTGGACTCCCCAGCCGCGCGGTTTATTCTGCAAGCAAAGGTGCAGTCATGTCACTGACTTTAGCCATGGCCGCCGATGCGGTGAAGGAAAAAATTCGAGTTAACTGCGTTAATCCTGGTACTGCAGATACGCCATGGATTGGACGATTACTTGCACAGGCAAGTGATCCAGCGGCAGAACGAGAGAGACTTCAAGCTCGACAGCCGATGGGTCGTTTAGTTTCACCCGAGGAAGTTGCCAGTGCGATCATCTATCTGGCCAACCCTGCGCAAGGTTCAACTACCGGAACGGTTCTTGCCGTAGATGGTGGCATGCACGGACTACGACTTCCACATTAGAAATCATATGAATTATTTTATTGAAACTCTGCTAACTCGATGAAGGCAGTTACGCCTGACGTTGCCAAAGCATCGGCACGTAGCTCTGTCCTCTCGGATGAAACGTACGCCAAGATCAAAGAGATGATTGTGAGTTATGAAATCTCCCCTGGCTCCAAAGTTAATATCGATGCACTCTCTCTTCGACTTAAAACCTCTCAGACACCAATTAGAGAGGCGCTAGCCCGGCTTGAATCCGATGGACTCATCAAGAAAGAGCCGCTCAAGGGTTACAGCGCAACTAATCTTCTCACTCTTGATGAGTTCCACGACCTATTTCAATTTCGCCTTCTTATAGAACCGTGGGCGGCCGAACAAGCGGCTCATCGAATCACTGCAGATGGAAAAAAAATCCTTATATCCGAAATGAAAAGCACTATAAAATCTTTGAAGCAGAAGAATATCGATGAATTTAAGAGTCTGACTGAGCATGATGCACGCTTTCATAAACTGGTGGCACAGTTATCTGGCAGCAAGTCCGTGGAATCTGCCTTTGAGCGAACCCACTGCCATCTCCACTTATTTCGACTCTTTATGGCCCATAGGCTCCATCTAATTGAAAATAACTCAAGAGCCAAATTCGTCGAGTGGCTGTTTGAGAACTACTATCAAAATGGTTCAGGCCAACTGGCAATTATTGAGCATAGCGCCATCGCCAATGCCATTATCGATGGGGATTCCAAAGCTGCACGAGCGAGTATGCACTCACATATTCAATCTTCACTGAAACGTTTTTCATCTTCGGTCGAGTAAGTAAGAGGATTTAATCTCTCTAGCGAAGCGGGCCTGCGACAATATTTGCTAATTGCTGACCAGTTGCAAAACGCTTAAGTTGACTCTCAATAAGTGCGCGAACGCGTGGATTAAATGCACTTGAGTCACCACCAACATGGGGCGTGATGATTACATTCGGGGCGTTCCACAATGGATGTCCCTTTGGAAGTGGTTCAGGATCCGTAACATCTAAGCCCGCGGTAATTTGTCCGCGGTTTAAGGCATCCACTAGCGCTTCGGTATCGA
>CANIBB010000071.1:0-5620 GCA_947465575.1 Actinomycetota bacterium
ACGTAGATGAACATCCTTGACGCCGTAGATGCAGCATCCCTGCGCCATGACATCCCACAGTTTCGCGCTGGCGATGAACTCAAGATCCACGTACGTGTTATCGAAGGTAGCAAGAGCCGCCTTCAGGTCTTCCAAGGAATTGTTATGCGTCGTCAGGGCGATGGAGTCCGCGAGACTTTCACTGTCCGTAAAGTCTCTTACGGTGTCGGCGTAGAGCGTACTTTCCCAGTACACACACCTGTTATTGAAAAGATTGAGTTAGTTAAGAAGGGCGATGTACGTCGCGCCAAGCTGTACTACCTACGCGATCTTCGCGGTAAGGCTGCAAAGATTCGCGAAAAACGCGATGGCATTGAAGGTTACGGTGATGGAATTCTTTCAACACCGGCCGCCATGTCCGAACCAATTGCAGTGTCCGAACCAATAACAATCGAAGCGGTGTCCGAGGTTCCAGCTGAAGTTACGACAACCGATGTTGTGCCTGAAGCCGAAACTCCTCAAGCTTAAAGTTTTCAGCTAATGCGCCGCAAGGGCTCCCTAATTCAGGAGCTCCCACTCCTAGTCGTGGTTGCACTTGTAGTCTCTCTACTAATTAAGACTTTCTTGGTGCAGTTTTTCTATATCCCATCGGGCTCAATGGAAAACACACTGCAGATTCAAGATCGAGTTGCAGTCAATAAGATTCCATTTATCTCTCGCAATATTTCACGCGGAGATGTCGTAGTCTTTAGAGATCCAGATTACTGGCTGCCTGCAGCCTACGATAGTTCACCAAATAAAATCATCGCCAAAGCTAAAGAGGGCTTAGTAGCTGTAGGTATTTTGCCCAACCCAGCTAAGCAGTATTTAGTTAAGCGAGTAATTGGCGTTGCCGGCGACCACGTCATTTGCTGCACTAAAAAGGGTTTATTAACAGTCAATGGAACTGCAATAACTGAACCCTATATATTTAAAGGCAACGTACCCAGTGACATGAACTTCGATGTCACCGTACCTGAAGGCAAGATTTGGGTAATGGGAGATCACCGTGAGGCAAGTGCCGATTCACGCTATCACCAAGATGACATTAATAAGGGAATGGTCCCGCTCTATCGTGTAACCGGCAGGGTCTTTGCAGTTATCTGGCCGCTAAAAAACGCAGCTTATATTCCACAGATAGACGTCGTTAAGTAGCCCTTAGTGAAAGTGATTGAGCAAGGGCTCATCAATGCAGGAATTTCACCGATTGCAGGTGTAGATGAAGCAGGTCGTGGTGCATGTGCTGGCCCACTTGTAATCGCAGCGGTAATTTTGACTGATCCATTTGCTCCAGAGTTATCTCTAGTTAGAGATTCAAAAGAAGTCTCAGAGAATAAACGTGAAGAGCTGTTCGAAGTAATTTCCTCCATCGCCGCATCGATTAGTGTCGTGATAGTTCCAGCAAGTGAAATCGATAAACGCGGAGTCCATGCAGCAAATCTCGATGGAATGCGTCGGGCCGTACATGGCCTGGATCAAGTACCCGGATATGTTTTAACCGATGGTTATGCAATAGATGGGTTGGGCTTACCTAATTTGGCCGTCTGGAAAGGCGATCAAGTCGCCGTAACAATTAGCGCGGCATCCATCATCGCGAAAGTGACGAGGGATCGCATTATGCGCACAATGGATACGCAATTCCCACAGTATGGTTTTGCAAAACATAAGGGCTATATCACTGCCTCTCACACGAACGCCCTGAATACCCATGGGGTGTGCATAGAACATCGCCGCTCATTTTCAAATATTGCAGCGCTCATCCACAAGTAATTCTTTATCTAGCACTCTTGTCAGGGTGAGTATTTATCGTCGCGGGTTATGCAAACAAAAAATAATCAACGCACGGGCGCCTTTGGCGAAGAAGTCGTTACTCAGTATTTAGCTGCTAAGAATGCCGAAATCATCGAACGTAACTGGCGAATACGCGAGGGCGAGATCGACATCATTGCGCTGCAACCTTCGGGAGTATTTGCCTTTATTGAGGTCAAGACTCGATCTTCTTTGGCCTTTGGCCATCCATTTGAAGCTATTAATCGCGACAAAGCCCACCGCATGCAGCGCTTAGCCCTCGGATGGCTAGCAACGCATGGCTGCCTGGGGTGCGAATACCAGATCGATGTTGCGGCAGTTCTTATTGCACCCGATGGTTCGCATTCAATCGAGTACAGAGCAAATCTATTATGAGCCTTGCTCAAACAACATCGGTTGCACTCTTGGGACTCGATGGCCACTTGGTCACGGTCGAAGTAGATATTGCCGATGGGCTACCGAATTATTCATTACTTGGATTACCTGATGCGGCACTGACTGAGTCCAGAGAGCGCGTGCGAGCGGCAATGGTTAATTGCGGAGAGATTTGGCCCAATCGAAAAGTAACTGTCTCGCTCTCTCCAGCATGGTTGCCGAAGAGTGGGTCAGGATTTGATTTGGCGATCTGCATTGCAATTCTTTCAGCTCATGAAACTATTCCTGCAGAGCGAATCAGCAGCGTTGTATTTCTTGGCGAACTCTCACTCGATGGCGGTATCCGTTCGGTGCGCGGAGTCCTGCCTGCATTGATGGCCGCATATAAATCAGGGATCATGACTGCAGTTGTTCCGTTAGCAAATGCTGCCGAGGCGGGCTTGATGCAGGGAATGCAGATAATTGCGATGGAGCATTTGAAGAGCGTTCTGCGATGGCTTCGAACTGGAGAGCGCGATGTTGCCGAAGAGATTGATTATCAGTGGAGTCAGAGCGATGAGCGATTGGATTTTGCAGATGTGGCTGGACAGCCGCAGGCTCGATTAGCGGCAGAGATTGCGGCAACTGGCGGACACCACATTCTATTAATTGGCCCACCTGGGGCAGGTAAGACGATGATTGCCGAACGTATTCCGACGATTATGCCGGCGCTCAATATCGCACAGGCCTTAGAGGTTACGGCCGTGCATTCATTAGCTGGAAGTTTTGCAACGAGATCTCCGACCTCATTGATCGCACCGATAGTTTCACCGCACCATACGACGACGCGTGTTGCAATGGTTGGGGGAGGCGCACATGCAATTAAACCTGGTGCCTGCTCTTTGGCCCATCACGGAGTTCTATTCATTGATGAGGCACCTGAGTGTCCATCGGGAGTTTTAGACTCACTGCGCCAACCATTGGAGGCAGGCACAATCACGATTGCACGAAGCATCGGAAACGTCACCTTTCCTGCCCAGTTTCTATTGGTTCTTGCCGCTAATCCATGTCCATGCGGAAAGTTCAGCGGACGTGGACGTAACTGCATCTGTACATCTGTGCAAGTGCGCAGGTATCTAGGAAAACTCTCAGGACCATTAATGGATCGAATAGATCTACGTGTGCACGTTGATCCAGTGGGTCGAGTGGATATGGCAAGGGTTGAATTAGGTGAAACAAGTGAGGTAATTCGTGCTCGAGTAATTGCAGCACGTGCGATAGCGCAGAAGAGATTTTCTGGCCTTGGATACAGCCTTAACTCACAGATTCCTGCCCGTTCGTTGCGCACTGTCTTCCAACCAGAGCGGGCGGCAATGAACTTCTTACATGATGAGTTAGAGCGCGAACACATCACTGCTCGCGGTTTACACAAAATCGCACGTGTCTCGTGGACACTTGCCGATTTACATTCACACGAGATTCCAACGTTGGCCGATGTTACGCAGGCCCATTCGATGCGTGGAGGTATTGAGATATGAATGAACGCCAAGCACGCGCAATTCTCTTTAGTGCCGTTGAGGGTGGACATCCATTGTGGTGTGCAGAGATATTCTCTCAGGGTGCATTGAAAACTATTGAACGGTTGCAAGCAGGCAGCTACGACAGGATTAAGTTCGCAACTTTGATTGCTGCGATTAATGCGACAAATGCAGATCAGGTATGTGAGGCGGTTGAAAGCGCTGGTGCCCAATTACTAATGCCGGGTGATCCACTGTGGCCTTCGATGGTTGAGGATCTCATTGCGCCTCCGATCGCACTGATAGCAAAGGGAAATCTGGAGGCGTTGTCGATGCAATCACTTGCAATTGTCGGAACTCGAAATCCAACTAACTACGGTGCTCGAATCGCTGGAGATTTTGCCGCCGGCTTTGTAGATCGAGAGTGGGGAATAGTTAGCGGTGGTGCCTATGGAATTGACTCGTTTGCACATAGAGGGGCGTTAATCGCAGAAGGCATTACCGTTGCAGTGATTGCATCTGGGATCGACATTAATTATCCTGCTGGCAACTCTCGACTCTTTGCAGAAATCTGTGAGAGCGGTGCGATCGTTACTGAAGTAATGCCAGGTCACCCCGCACTTCCTGCACGTTTTTTAACGCGCAATCGTTTAATCGCAGCTCTCTCTCAGGCGACATTGGTAGTTGAGGCGGCCTTTCGTAGTGGTTCACTGCGTACTGCACGCGATGCCGCTGAGTTACTCAGGCCAGTTATGGCGATACCCGGAGCGATTAATTCGCCAACGAGTGAGGGCTGTCATCGCTTGATAGGTGAGCGCGCAGCAGAGTTGGTTACATCGGTTGCAGATGCAGTGGAGTTTGTAGGTGCTAATAGATGAGAGAATATGCCTATGAGTGAACATCGTTCGGGCTTCGTTGCCATTGTCGGGCGCCCAAACGTTGGAAAATCCACTCTCATTAACGCCTTAGTCGGAAGCAAGATTGCGATTACCTCGCACCATCCCAATACGACCCGTAGCGCAATCCGCGGCATTGTTCACGGTCCAGATTTTCAAGCAGTACTTGTCGATACACCTGGCGTTCATAAACCCAAGACGCTTTTGGGGCATCGGCTTAATGCAGTTGTAGATCAAAGCATGGACTCGGTTGATATCGTCATTATGTGTATTCCAGCCGATGAGACATCTGGTGCAGGTGACTTATTCATATCTGCAGAGATTGCCAAGCACCCACGAGCTAAAAAGTTTGCAGTTATTACTAAGACTGACTTAATCTCAAAAGAAAAGTTAGCACTTCGCCTTGCCGGCATTATGGCGCTGGCACAGGGCTTTGTATGGGATGAAATCATTCCCGTATCCGCCGCAATTCATAATCAAATTGATTTACTCAATGAGCTCATCGGCAATAATCTTCCAGTAGGACCGGCCTATTACCCAGCTGGCACCACAAGTGATCAAGCAATTGAGCAGCTTATTTGTGAGTTCATCCGAGAGGCTGCCTTGCAAGATGTGCGCGAAGAGCTTCCGCACTCGATTATGGTCACAATAGATGAGTTCGGCGAGCGAGAGGAAAAAGGCTCTCGCCCTTTTTACGACGTACATGCGACTATTCACGTTGAACGAGATTCACAGCGCGCGATTTTACTTGGACATCAGGGTTCTCGGTTAAAAGAGATTGGGATACGTGCACGTGCAGATATCGAACGAGCGCTCGTTGCAAAGATTTTCTTAGGGCTACATATTAAAGTTTCAAAAGAGTGGCAGCGCGATCCTAAATTATTAGAGCGCTTAGGCTTCGGCGATAACCACTAACTTCGATTTTCGGCTGGCCAAATAAGAGCCGAGCACAACAAGTGGCAGTCCGACGATTATTCCCAGAGTTATTGGCTCCTTTAAAATAATTATTCCAAGGACGACTGCTAC
>CANIBB010000072.1:0-5605 GCA_947465575.1 Actinomycetota bacterium
AGTTTTACCCAGTGGATCCTCAAGACCAGCCACCTGGCGCGCGCCATCGGCAATGCCCTTAATGCGCGCAGGGGTTAATAGCAGTCGATCTAAAAGAGATGGATTTAAATCTGCACTACGTCCAAGTGCCATATCTTTTTCGTTGGCGACAAGAATTTCGGCGCTGCGTGCATCAATTGCATCGGCGATAGCAAGGAGGGCTGCCCTTCGCTCGGCAGTGGTGGCAACACTCAATGTCCGTGCTGCAATGCGCGCCGAATCAGCCAGTTGTGAAACTATCGCTGTGGCATCCATGCGGGCAAGACTATCGGCAGTTAGGCTCAGGCCGTGTTCAATTTAATTCCCAGAATCTTCGTTTCCCTTCTCATCACATATGTAGCCCTCTTTGGATTAACAAAGGCGATTAGATATCCCGAGCCGATAGCGGCCATCAAATTAGGTCTAGCTCCCGCATCTAAGACTCCGGATTTAATGCCTGCTCACACGATCAAGGCGGCAACGACACCAGCGATCTGGAAGATTGGTTCAGAGCAGATGCCTGCAACCGTTGAATTCGAGGGCGCAACGATTTCCTTTGATGAGTTTCTAAGATCCACCCACACAAATGCTTTTCTAGTTATTCGTGATGGCGTCTTAACATACGAGCAATACCTCAATGGAATGGATTCTCATACTCGACTTCCTTCCTACTCTGTAGCCAAGACGATGACATCACTCATGATTGGCAAACTCATCGATAGCGGTAAGTTAAAAGAGAGCGATACTTTTGTCAGTATTTTGCCGCAGTACAAGGCGGGTAATAGTTTCGATAAAGTCACAGTCAAAGATTTGCTAGATATGAAAGGTGGGGTTGGCGTATCTGATAACTACCCAACTGGCCCAAGTGGTTGGGGCGTAGCGATTGCACAGATGTATGCCTCTACCGATGTTGATTGGTTTTTGATGCACAATCGCATGATGAAGGAAGAGCCTGGAACATTTGCAGAGTACCGCTCGGTAGACACGCAGATGCTAGGAATGATTGTTAAGAAAGTAACTGGAAAGAGTCTGGTCGATTTCTTCAGTGAGAGTGTCTGGCAGAAGGCCGGAGCCGCCGATATTGCAACATGGAATGTTGATCGCGTTGGTGGAACAGAAAAGGCTTTCTGCTGCTTTAATGCAACGGCTCGTGACTACGCCCTAGTTGGAACAGCGCTAATTAATCCACTCTCATCAATCATTAGCAGCTCCTGGCTAACCAGGATTTCTACCCCCGCGGTTACCCTTGATTACGGCTGGGGTTATGGTGCGCAGGTCTGGCATCCATATGACGGTATCAACTTGATGTTAGGTCTGCATGGTCAGTTTGTCTGGATGGATCCGGCAAATAAAACCGTCATCGTAAAGCTCAGTGATGAGCCAACGAGTTCGGATGGTCGAAGCGAGCGAGTTGCACCAGTTCTGAAGTTAATTTCAGAGAAGAACTAAGTCATCCCGGTGAACTAGTTCGCGCTCATACTCTGGCCCAAGTGATTGAGCTAACTCTTTCGTCGAGCGTCCCAACATCTGTGGAATCTCATCGCTATCAAATGCCACTAATCCACGAGCAATTACTGTGGCATCTGGTCCGACTAACTCAACGGCATCGCCTGAAATGAAATCCCCATGGACTGCAGTAACACCTGCCGGCAAGAGGGAAGTTCCGCGCTCCAAAATAGCTTTAACGGCGCCGGCATCTAGGACTAGTTTTCCTTGCGTAGTGGTTGCATGAGCCAGCCATAGAAGGCGTGACGTTGTTTTGTTGGCATGGGCATGAAAATACGTTCCGAACTCTGCGCCATTCATAACTTTGTCAACATCGGCTAAAGAAGTCAGAAGCATTGGAATGCCAGCGTTAGTCGCAATTCGTGCCGCTTCAACTTTAGTAACCATTCCCCCGCTACCAACTCCTGCAGTGCCAGCGCCACCGAGAACAACGCTTTCAATGTCGGAGATATCTGCAACTTCATGGATCGCTTTAGCGCCGGCTTGAGTTGGTGGAGCGTCGTAGAGAGCATCGATATCAGAGACTAGAACCAAGAGATCTGCGCCAATTAATAAGGCAACGAGAGCTGCTAATCGATCGTTATCTCCGAAGCGAATCTCTTGCGTACCAACTGTGTCATTTTCATTAATTACTGGAACAACACCGAGTTGAAGTAGGCGATACAAAGTGCGCTGAGCATTTTGATAGTGGGAGCGGCGCACAATATCTTCAGTAGTAATTAAAATCTGAGATGCAGTGATTGCGTGCTTTGCAAAGCTTTGGGTGTATCGAGCGATTAAGAGACCTTGACCAACAGATGCCGCTGCCTGCTGGGTAGCAAGATCCTTTGGACGAGTAGACAGCCCAAGTGGTGCTAAACCTGCAGCGATTGCGCCCGATGAAACGATGACGACTTCAGCACCGCGTGATTTGCAGGCAGCAACTACATCGACAAGTTTTTCAACGGCGGCCTCATCTAACTTCGAGCCGGCTTTACCGGTGAGAGAGGACGAGCCGATCTTGATGACGATGCGTTTGGCAGAGACGATCTGCGCTCGGCTCACTTGGCATCTCCATCCTCTGACTCTTGCTCGGTAATCGGTGGTGAAAGTTTAGGTGTGCGAGGGTCGGAAACGTTGTACTCCCACTGCTTGGCGATTTCATCTTCGCTCAATACATCTTCAATCTCTACTCGCTCATTTTGTGCCCATGTCGATTCAAGACGTGAATCCTCGCCTCGGCGGTGCAAATGGCCAGCTAACTGCTCGGCGCCTGCCTCAATCGTTGGCTCCCAATCGAAGACAACTTCAGTTGCACCGTCGCCGATTCGGACTTCACTACCGGCAACTGCGCCCTTCTTGTAGAGCTCTTTTTCAACACCTAATTGCGCCAAGCGATCGGCTAAGTAACCAATTGCCTCGGCATTTTTAAAGTTTGTCTGACGAACCCAACGCTCTACTTTTTTGCCTCGAACAGTAAATGAACCATCGGCATTTGCCTTAACGGCAAAGCCTGAGTCATCAACGGCAACGGGACGCAACACAATTCGTGTGCGCTCTTCAACAACGGCGGCGGCGCGATCTTTTTGAATCAAACGGGCCATCGCATATGTGAGCTCTTGAAGGCCGGCGCGCGATGCAGCCGACACTGGATAAACCTCATAGCCCTTTGCGCGTAATTCGCCAGCGACCATCTCGGCCATTGCTTGACCATCGGGTAGATCGATTTTATTGAGTGCGATAATTCGAACGCGATCTTCAAGGCCGCCATAGAGAGCAAGTTCATTTTCAATAGTCTCTAAATCTTTAACTGGATTGCGATCGGTCTCGAGTGTTCCGCAGTCAAGAACATGCACAAGAGCAACGCAACGTTCAACGTGGCGCAAAAACTCTAAGCCCAGTCCCTTGCCTTGGCTGGCTCCTGGAATTAATCCTGGAACATCGGCAACCGTAAATCGAGTCTCTCCTGCTTGGACAACGCCTAAGTTTGGAACGAGTGTTGTAAATGGATAGTCGGCAATCTTTGGACGCGCCGCAGAAATCGCTGCGATTAAAGATGATTTACCTGCACTTGGATAACCAACTAGTGCGATATCTGCAACAGATTTTAATTCTAATGAAAGTGTTCGCTCTTCACCAGGTTCTCCAAGCAGCGCAAAACCAGGAGCACGGCGCCGAGATGACGCAAGAGCTAAGTTACCAAGCCCACCATGTCCACCCTGGGCAGCGATAAAAACTGTTCCGTTGCCAATTAAATCTGCGATCTGTTCGCCATTGCTATCGAAAATAACCGTGCCGTTTGGAACACCAAGAACTAGATCATCGCCTTGATATCCATCTTTACGATCGCCATAACCTTGATGACCTGATGTTGCCTTGCGGTGTGGTGAATGATGAAAATCAAGAAGAGTTGTGACCGATGGATCAACGACGAGAACTACATCTCCGCCACGTCCACCATTTCCACCATCTGGTCCACCGAGAGGTTTAAATTTTTCACGCTTAACAGAGACACAACCATCTCCGCCTTTTCCAGCCATGGCATAGAGGGTTACACGATCAACAAAAGTTGCCATCTGCGTTATCCCTCCCTTTAAATAATTACCATTGAAATAAAAAAGCGAGCCACGATTCGCGGCTCGCTCTGTTATGAGAAACCTAAATTAAGCGGCCGGAACCACGTTCACAACACGACGTCCGCGAGCGCGACCGAATTCGACTGCGCCTGCAGCAAGTGCAAATAGCGTGTCATCCTTACCGCGTCCTACGTTCTTGCCTGGGTGAAAATGTGTTCCGCGCTGACGGACCAAGATCTCGCCTGCGTTAACTTCCTGGCCACCAAAGCGCTTGATGCCGAGGTACTGTGGATTTGAATCGCGACCGTTACGTGTCGAGGAGACACCCTTCTTACTTGCCATTTACGTTCTCTCCCTTACTTCGCGCCGCTGATGGCGGTAATTTTTACGCGTGTGAGCTTTGCACGAAAGCCTTGACGACGACGGTGACCTGTCTTGTTCTTGTAACGCAAGATGTCGATCTTTGGTCCCTTAGTCTCTTCAAGAACTTCGCCAGTTACCTTAACTGCCGCTAACGCTGCGGCATCGGTTGTAACAGTTGCGCCATCTACTACGAGCAGGGCAGGAAATGAGACAGTTGCACCAACAGCAGCGGCCATACGATCGACGATTACTGTGTCGCCAACTGCGACTTTCTCCTGGCGTCCGCCAGCTTTAACGATTGCGTACACGTGTTACTCCAGTTCAATTAAGCCCACTCAAATGGCCGGCGGGCAGAGGATAAGAGTACGGATTAGCGCCCCTTATGGTCAAATTGCGCGCGAGCCCCCTGATCCCGCCACCGCTTTGGCAGGTTCGGGTCAGCTCAATTGCCGGCGTCTCCTATGGCGTTAGAGCAAAACGCAGAACGCGGTGCCCAAACTTACGCTCACCAACCCAGAGATAACCATTTGCCACCCACAGTGAAGCGGGCCAACGAAATTCAGTTTCACTTTGTCCAGGTCGGTTATCTGATGCACTTGTTCCGGTGCCAACGAAAGCGTCGGGAGCAGCTCCACTCATAGCAGAGGTAATTGAACTCCAATACAACACGCGGTGGAAACTTGTATCTGCAACATAGAGAGCTTCACCAATGGATAGTGCATCTTGCGGCAAGTTCATTGTGTAACTAACTTTTCCAGTTGGTAAAGTTCCCGCTTTTAAAGTTGAAACGTCCCATACCAAGATGTGTGGTGAGTTATAGAGGCTTGCCGCTATCAAGTATTTACCGTCAGATCGAATGCGATTGGCATCTGCTGTGAGAGTGAAATCAGGGCTATCTGTTTTCCCGGAGGGTAGACCAAGCCAGACATATATCTTTTTTGCACCACCATCTAGAATATAAAAATATTTATCATCAACAGCAACGCGAAGGTGCATTTCAAAAGTTATATTTCCAATAGAGTCCTTAATGTTAAGAATCGGAACCGAGGTTTTGGAAGTTGGGATTCCTTCCCAGACCACAAAAGTTTTCTCTCCAGCTACAGCATAGATCGATTTACCATCAAGTTTCCCGGTGTCAGACGAGTCTGGTTGGAAATCCATGG
>CANIBB010000073.1:0-5578 GCA_947465575.1 Actinomycetota bacterium
ATCGAGAAGTCCACCCAGTGGTGAACCTGCTCGGCAGTGCCCTGGTTTGCCACCGCGGCAGGCGACGCAAACGCCGCAATTGAGTAGCCAAGAAATAATGACATGGTCCCCTGGACTCAGTGTTGTAACCCCCGAACCAACAGATTCAACGACACCAGATCCTTCATCCCCAAGGATTATTGGCATTGGAATGGCGTGAGAACCATCGTATGCATGCAGACAGGAATGGCAAACACCTGATGCATACATTTTAACGCGTACTTCACCAGGACGTGGGTTTTCTACTTCCACCTTCGTCATTACCATCTTCTCATTTGCTCTAACTAGCACTGGTACGTCAATTACTATGGTCATGATTTGCCATTCTTTCTCTCAGTAGGTGATGGTTTTTTAAATACTCTCATATAGAGAAGTTCATAGATCCGATCAACTTCTTTTCTTGTTTGAGAATCCAATCGATATCCGACTGGCTCTCTTACGAACTCATTTGTAAATATGTTCTGCTTCACCAGTAAATGCTTCTCTACCGCCAGATATGCATCAAGTGAGTGCTCCAAATCCAACAAACTCGCCAGTGGGCCACTGATCATGTTTATAGAGTCCCAGTCATTAGCTTTTAGTGCCCGCCAAAGCGCCACTAAAATCCAGGTTGTATCGGCACCAGGCATTGTTCCCACGATGCCTCGTTGAAAAGTATCGACCAACGCGCCGCCGCCTGATCCTTCTAATACTCGCGCCTTTCCATCTGTCGCCTCTAGAAATAATGATAATCGTGGGCCTATCGGAACTGCTTCTGGTTTGAAGTAGATGCGTTTGCCGTACCCCTTTAGTAATTGCACCTGAACATCCATAGAAAGTGGCCGACCTACATAGCCCGAGGCGTCCTGAACTATTAAGGGAATCTCAGTTGCGTCGAGTATCGAGCAGTAATGACGGAAAATATCTTCATCATTTAACGATGTAGATAATGGAGGATTTACCATTACGGCATCGGCCTGACAGCCCTGCGCATGTTTTGCAAACTCAATCGCCTGTCCTGTCGTGTCTCCTCCAGCACTCAACACAATAATCCCGCCGAGTTTCTTAGCGCGTTCTGCAACTATTTCATGCAAGTACATTCTCTCGTTGGGTGAGAGCCGCAAAATCTCCGAGACCATTCCAGTGCTAACTCCATCGGCTCCAAGCCCTAAGACCCACTCTATTTCGCGCTCCAATATTTCGCGATCGATCTCATCTTTGGCATTGAACGGGGTAGAAAGCACGGGCAGTACGCCCTGCAATTCGCGCCATGTGCTCATTTGATTAGCCTTTCCTTATTGTAATTTGATGCATCTATTGTGATTTTCATTTGCGAAGTCCAGTGTTCGGATCAAGACCGAAACGTGATGCTAAGTCGATATCTAAATCTCCCGAGCCGAGTGCAGCTGACCAGCCACCATCGACACAGATATCCTGGCCGTTGACGAAAGATGCCTTTTCTGAAAGTAGAAAAAGGACCACATCAGCAATCTCGCGCGGAAGGGCAATCCTCTTTAATGGCGTAATAGTTTCCAGCCCAACTCTTCGTTTTTGTGGATCTGGGGCATCAATAAAACTCTGTTCAAGGACTGGCGTTAAGACTGCGCCGGGTGAGACCGTGTTAGCTCGAATTCCGTATGGCCCATAAACAACGGCAATGTTTCGTGTTAACGCTTCGATGGCCGCTTTTGACATTTCATATATTGCATTATCTCTCCAAGCTCGCTTTCCATGAACAGAGGAGATATTTACAATGGCACCCTGTGTTTTTGCATCCAGAAAAGTTGTGATCGCTTCTGTGCATCCCCACAAAGTCCCTAATTGATTTACATTTATCACTTTTTCAAGGTCAGTTGAGTCCTCTTTAAAGTTATGAAGTTGGCCTCCACGATTAATTCCCGCACAGTTAACCCAACCTGTCAAAGTTCCAAGCTCTAAAGCTTTGGCAACGGCCTCTCTGTGAGTCGCACGGAGAGAAACATCCCCCATTACGAATTCAGCAGATCCGTCCGATTTGTTAATCTGGCTTGCGGTGTGCTTCAGACCCTCTTCGTCAATATCTACAAGAACTACAGATGCAAAAGGTGCAATTGTTTCGGCGATGGCGCGTCCTATTCCAGCAGCTGCGCCAGTCACTACTACTACTTGATTCATGCTAATTCGCCCCATTCTTCAGAGGGAAATGACATAACCAAGCATGCGAGGCCGATCCGCTTGTCAATGGAACGGCCTCGGTCTGACATTTCACTTGTTGCAATCCAACTGAGCATCGCGATCGATAAGAGCAGGCGTCATTCTGGTTGATGGTAGGTAGGGCTTGAATGTCATAAATTTGCTTTCGTTGGATTGGGGGTTCAGTTCGGGGAACCGAAGAGATTAAATTCCTTGTGTAATGGTGAGAGGAGTTCTTGAAGATATCCTCCCGACTTCCCTTCTCCATAATCTTTCCCCTAAACATAACAGCAATATCATCGGCCATATATTTGGCAACACCCAGATCGTGAGTAATAAAGAGGTAGGTTAAAGATCTCTCCCTTTGCAGCGAACGTAGTAAATTCAAAACTTGCGCCCTAATAGATACGTCGAGGGCCGAGACCGCTTCATCTAATACGAGAATCTTTGGTTCAATTATTAGTGCGCGGGCTATTGCCACTCTTTGACATTGACCTCCCGAGAGCTCGTGGGGGCGACGGTTCAAATATGCTCGTTCTAAACCCACGGCATCTAGAAGTTCGATGGCTTTTGCCTTACGTATAGACGCATCAGTTTCGCCAAAAGCAATCAGTGGTCCTTCAATTATACGTTGTACTGAATGACGACGATTCAATTGACTATATGGGTCTTGTTGCACTACCTGAATCGATCTTCTTAATACTCTTAACTCTTCACTCTTTAAAGTTTCGAGCCTCTCCCCCAAGATTGCTACAGAACCTGTATCAGGAGTGTCCAATCCGAGAACCATACGAGCTGCGGTGGTCTTTCCGCTTCCAGATTCTCCGACGAGTGCCAATGTGGAGCCCTGTTCAACAGAAAAAGTAACGCCATCCAAAGCACGCACGTGGCCACCACCACCGTAAAAAGTCTTTGTTAAATTTTCAGCAGCTATCAAAGGTGCTTTTACGGTACTCAGTTAAATCACCTCAGACATACTGATAATTCTTTCACTATGAAAGCAAGCTGCCAATGTTTCGCCATATTTAATCAATGTAGGAGTACTAGATAAACAATTCTCTTGAACATGAGAGCAGCGAGCTGCAAATGAACATTTGTCATCACGAAGAGCCGGTCTTGGAGGTTGCCCTGGAATCGATTTGATCGGTTGAGAGTAATCAACCGTGTCATCACAACGCGAGTCTAAAAGTGCTCGCGTATATGGATGCATAGGACGGGTAAAAACTTGACGGACAGAGCCTTTTTCAACAATTCGACCGTCATACATCACCATAACTTCATCAGCAAACTGAGCCGCTACACCTAGATCATGGGTTATCAATAACACGGATAGATTTCGCTCTACCGCCAATTTATCAACTAGATCAAGGACTCGAGCCTGCGTTGTAACGTCAAGGGCGGTTGTGGCCTCGTCTGCAATTAGAAGCTTTGGACTTCCACTCAGGGCCATTGCAATGACCGACCTTTGAAGCATCCCTCCGGACATTTCAAATGGGTAGGAGTTAAGACTTTTCTCGGGATCAAGAATCCCAACGTCATTCAAGAGTTCAAGTGCTCTTACTTTTGCTGCCTTCGTACTGACGTCCGAATAGAGCTGGATTGACTCAATAATTTGTCGCCCCACCCTCATTATGGGATTAAGCGTCGACATGGGATCTTGATAAATCATCGCAATCTCGGCGCCCCGAATAGTTCTA
Organism: Actinomycetota bacterium; assembly: GCA_947465575.1. Taxonomy (GTDB): domain Bacteria; phylum Actinomycetota; class Actinomycetes; order Nanopelagicales; family Nanopelagicaceae; genus Planktophila. The sequence goes on from CANIBB010000073.1 coordinate 3,888, forward strand.
AACTCTTTATCCGTCAAGGAGGATATTTCACGATCACCCAACCAAATCTTGCCAGTTTGTATCTTGACTGGATGATCAACCAATCGCATGATTGAGAAGGCAGTTAAGGACTTTCCGCTTCCTGATTCGCCAACAAGTGCCACTTTGGTACCTGTTGGAATTGTGAATGAAATATCGTCGACGGCTGGTACGGCACCTTCAAAGGATGGAACCGTAACGGTTAGATTCTCTACTCTCAGTACATCGCTCATGAAGATGATCTCTTTGAATCCAGCGATAATCGCAATTGCTCACCGTAGTTATTGAAAACTAATATTGTCATCATCACCGTAATCACAGGAAATAGGACAAACCAAATTGAATTGTAAATTTGTGCGTATCCCTGAAGGATGAGAGTGCCCAGGGAAGCATTAGGTGGTTGAAGCCCAAATCCCACAAAACTTAGTGTGGCCTCTAGCATGACGGCTGAAGCAGCGTTAATACTTATTTGAACGAGTAATTGAGGAGCAATGTTGACCATCACTTCGTTCCATACCAGGCGCACTTTTGAAAACCCTGATGCCACTGCCGAAACCACATATGGTGAAGCTAGTTCGGCTTTGACCGCACTTCGCGCCATCCTTGCAGTTGAAGGCGAGAGTAAAATTCCTGCAACCAGGATTAGGGAGGCAACGCTTGATCCTAAAGCTGAAATACAAAATAGTGCGAATAGAATGAGAGGAACGGCCATAAGTGCATCAGCTGTTCGCATCAAGAATTCATCAATCCACCCGCCACGAATACCTGCCAATATCCCCCACGCACTGCCAAGAATAAGTGCAATGGAAGTAGCTCCGAGTGCAATAAGTACTGTTATGCGTCCACCGAAAAGTATGCGTGAGAGTAAGTCTCTACCCAAGTTATCGGTACCGAACAGGTGCGCTCCGGAGGGAGGCGCAAAGTGGTCTCCAACCCCGATTTCGTTTGGTCCATAGGGCGACAAAACATTTGCGAGTAAGAATATTGCTAGTGTTCCTAGGAGAAGAATTAGCGAAGCCGAACCACGAAACTTAACCTTCATTCGTTTCATCTGCTTGAGCGCTTCAAATGTCATTTTGTCACGACTTAACTTGCAAAACTCGTTGCCGTGGATCGACAAATCCGCAGATCATGTCAAAAGCAAAAGTCGTAATGATGAAGAGTGCGATGACGACAACTGATACCCCTTGGAGCACGCTGTAATCGCGCGCCGAAGCACTTTCAATCGCAAGGGATCCAATGCCTGGGACCGCAAACATATATTCAATAACGAATACTCCGCCAAGTGCAAATCCAACAATCATGCCTAGCATCGTCAAAGTTGGGACTATAGAGTTCGGCAAAATATGGCGAAATAACACTGCAGAACTTGATAACCCTTTGCCCTTAGCGGTTCTGACATAGGACGAGACTCTAGTTTCAAGAATTGAAGTTCGAAGGTACTTAATTAGATAAGGGCTGACGACCATTGCACCTGTAAACGCTGGCAAGATCATGAGTTTCAAATTTTGGACGATGCCGAGATCTATGGATTTAAATCCCTGTGATGGCAATACGTGCCATCTCAAGGCAAATATGTAGACAAGTACAATTCCTATTATAAAACTTGGAGTTGAGAAACCAATCGATGTCACATATCCAATAAAGCGATCAGTGGCGGAACCGGGCCTGCG
>CANIBB010000074.1:0-5543 GCA_947465575.1 Actinomycetota bacterium
AAACCAAGCTCGCCGCGGTTATTTGTTGTCGCAATCGATCTGGTACGCCAATGAAGTGGCCCGCTAACCTCTTCTACTTCGACATGAAGATCCATCTTTGCAATTCTGGTGAACTGCTCGGTGATGACATCGGCCTTTAGCTGGCGCTGACGAGGAAGCGAGATATGTTGAAAATCGCAGCCACCGCATCCGCTTCGATGAGCATATTGACATGGGGCGGCGACGCGATCGATCGATGGCTCTAAAACCTCGACAACATCGGCGCGGTTAAATGAAGAGCCCGTTGAAGTAATAGTTATCCTGCATTTCTCACCCGGAATTCCATGCCTAACGAAGAAGACTGCGCCTTCATGACGAACGATGAAATGTCCACCATGAGCTACTTTTTCGATCACCGCCTCAAAACTATCCCCTACTGCCCAGCGCGCTGATTTGCCTGATTCCATGTATGTAAGCCTATGGGTGTAAGTTAATGCATGTGCACGTAGTCATCATGGGTTGCGGTCGAGTCGGATCTTCATTAGCTATCGAGCTTGAAGCCGCTGGACATACTGTTTCAATCATCGATCAGGCTCGCGAAGCCTTCCGTCGACTTGGCCCAGATTTCAAAGGAGACACCATCACTGGTGTCGGCTTTGATCGAGATATATTGCGTGAGGCCGGAATTGAACGGGCCGACGCATTTGCCGCGGTCAGTAATGGTGACAACTCCAATATCTTGGCAGCACGAGTAGCTAGAGAAATGTTTGGCGTCAAAAATGTTGTCGCTCGAATCTACGATCCAGGTCGGGCTGAGATTTACCAACGTGTTGGAATTCCGACGGTTGCTACCGTTTTATGGGCAACTGATCAGATTCTGCGAAGACTTCTACCCGAGGGATCGCGCTCTGAGTGGCGTGATGCAAGCGGAACGATTCGACTCTGCGAAATTCATCCTCATCAGGATTGGTATGGTCGACAAATTCTACTTATTGATGAGCTCACCAAGGCTCGCGTTGCATTCATTACGCGATTGGGTTTTGGCATGGTTCCCGATCAGCATACCGTTCTGCAACAGGGCGACCTCGTGCATGTCATGGTTGCCGATGAGGATTTAACGGGCGTTGAATCGATTCTCAACGCTTCTCCAGAAAGTGAGCGATGAATGAGAATTGCAATTGCTGGAGCCGGCAATGTAGGTCGTGCTATCGCACGCGAACTTCTAGATAATGGGCATCAAGTCCTACTTATTGACAAAGATCCCAAGGCTCTCAAGCTTGAGAGTGTTCCAGATGCCGAATGGTTAATGGCCGATGCTTGTGAAATTACATCATTAGATAAAGCACACTTGAATAACTGCCATGTTCTAGTCGCTGCAACTGGCGATGACAAGGCAAATCTCGTCACTTCACTTCTCGGCAAGACTGAGTATGGAGTACCAAGAGTAGTTGCCCGTATTAATCACCCTAAGAACGAATGGTTATTTGACTCCTCGTGGGGTGTTGATGTGGCCGTTTCCACTCCTCGCGTTATTGCAGCCCTCGTTGAAGAGGCAGTTAGCGTTGGCGATGTCGTGCGTTTATTCTCATTTAAGAAAGGTCAAGCAAACTTAGTTGAGCTAACTCTCCCTGATGGCTCTTCATGTATTGGTAAAACTGTTGAAGAGATAGAACTCCCGGCCGATGCCATTCTTGCCGCAATTGTTAGAGATGGTCGTGTCATCAGCGCAAAGGCGCATGATGTTTTTGCAGCCGGAGATGAACTTCTATTTGTTGCATCAGCTAGTGCTGAGGCAAAGATTAAAGCCTGTTTTATAGTTTAGCTCTCAGCTTTGTGCACTGGTGGCGCCGTTTTGATTACTAACCACGATAAATAAGCTGCAGCAAAGAATAATGGGTATCCCATTGCTAGATTTACAGTGCCCAATAAATTGACGTTTCCACTTCGGTAAATTGGATACTGCACCGCAATACGAAGATAAAACATAATTACCCAGATCCAACTTGCGCGGGTATAAATTTTCTTACGCGCAGGATCACTTCTCCACAAGAAATTCTCGCCCAACAATGGGCCAAGTACTATGCCCATCAGCGGCCAACCAATTAAGTTAGCAAGTAAATAGGCGGTTCCATAGGCGAGATTTGTAACGAGTTTTGGAATATAGAAGTCTGAGGCATTTCCGCTTTTATTGGCAAAGTATGCACACAGTAAAACTCCAAATAGGCCAGAAGCGGCATGCTGAACCGTATCTTTTCTAACAAGTCGAAGGATCGCAAGAAGAAGAGAGAGGGTAATCGCTCCAGTAAGGGCGGTTTTAAGATCGTGCTTTACGTTAAAAAGAACAAGAAAGACAATTGCCGGCACTCCGGAATCGATTAAACCTTTTTTCCCACCAAGGGCTCCCATGACTTTTTCGCGGTCCTGATTATGTTCGCTCATGCGCTCCCCGTTGATCCAAATCCACCGCTACCCCGGCTAGAACCAGGAAGCTCTGCAAGCTCAACAAAATTTGCACGCTCTACTTTTTGAATGATTAACTGAGCGATGCGATCTCCTCGTGTAAAAGAGATAGATTCGCGCGAGTCATGATTAATCAGAATGCAGGAAATCTCTCCGCGATAGCCGGCATCGATAGTTCCAGGAGAGTTAAGTACAGTCACTCCATTTTTAATTGCTAATCCTGATCGCGGATGCACGAGAGCAACGTATCCATCGGGCAGGGCGATTGCGATTCCAGTTGGAACTAGCTTGCGCTCCCCAGGGGCTAAAGTGAAATCGATCGTCGTTGTTAAATCCGCGCCCGCATCACCACCCTTTGCATAGGTTGGCAAGGCCACCAGTGGGTCAATCCGAGTAATGAGAACCTGAACCTGTGCCATGCGTTAAGGGTTAATCTCAAAGTCGGGATCTGCAAAAGCCAACAACTCTGGGCTCTTGGAAATCTGTGCAAGATATTCTTTCGGTGCATTATCTAAGAAATGCTCCATAGGAACTATGACATAGAGGGCAGCAGCACGTACGACGAGAGGACCATCGGGTGAATTAAGGCGACCCTCGGCGCTTGAATAGACTTTGCGACCCACCTGTCCAGTAATTTTTGCCGTTATATGAAGCGTTGAACCCATAGGAACAGGTTTCAAGAAATCTGTTTCGAGGCGCGCGGTAACTGCTGGTGCGCGTAATAGCCACATTAATTTACCTAACGCCTCATCAAAGGCCAGAGACAACAAACCTCCATGAGCTAAACCGGGTGCACCTTGATGATTTTCGGTAACTGTAAATTGCGCACTTATGTCTGCACCGGCACCGGCATATGCAACTAAGTGCAAACCTGTCGGATGGAGTTCACCGCAACCAAAGCAGTGGCCAAAATGTGATGGAATCTTGGAGCCAATCGGTGGTGCCTTGGGATGGCGCTCTGGAATTATCGCTCCTGCTGGTGGCGTGGTGCTGTAGATGCGACTCATAAGTTAAGAGTATCCGATACCGTAACTCCTATGCGATATCGAGAAGTGATCCGTATGCCACTGTGGCTGCTGGCGTTGATTTACTTCTTTCTCCTCTCTTTAGTGCTCTCAATTTGGGCAGCTCTTGGCGACACAACAGCGCTAGTGGCATTTATCGCCGTAACTGCTCTATTGGTTCTTATCGCACTCAAAACGGCAATGGTTATTGAAGTTGATGACGACGAGCTACGTGTAGGACCGGCTCATATAGCGCTCGAGTATTTAGGTACGGCGCAATCCTTAACAAGTCAGGAAGTGCGTGTGCTTCGAACACGCGATGCCAATCCCGCAGCGTTTCTAGGAATAAGATTTTGGTCTTCAACTGGAGTACGCGTAGAAATTCTAGACTCCAGAGATGCAACACCATACTGGCTAATAACGAGTAATAATGGCGAAGAATTAGTTAAAGCTCTAACCTCTAATTAATTGCACTCTTTACAAACAGCTTTCGCGCCTTCACCCTTTGCAAGTTGCGTGATGTGATGGACTAAGAAACAGCGTGAACAAGTAAATTCATCCTCTTGTTTTGGAACAACGCGTACAGCAAGCTCTTCACCAGATAAATCCGCTCCTGGAAGTTCGAGAGTCTCTGCCGCCTCTGCTTCATCGACATCTATCTGACCGGATTGAGCATCAACACGTTTGGCTTTTAGCTCTTCTAACGACTCCTCGTGTAGCTCTTCATCGGTTTTTCTGGGGGTGTCGTAATCTGTTGCCACTGCTCTCACCTCGATTCCTTAAATAATCAAATTCATCAATGCCAATACGGTCCTGCGGGCGCATCATGACCTATTACATGCGTACTAGGTGCTATAACCTTCGGCGTGTCGGAGTTATTCCCCACTCACCTGGGCGATTTCTATCGCTTGTGCTAGCCCCCCGTCAACTCGAGCGTGAATCGCCGTTCCAGCCTCCACATACTCCTCTGAAAATATCTCTCCATGCTCATGTATCGCGTGAATCAGGTCACCTCTGCTGTATGGAATCACCGCTGTGATCTCAACACTCGGTCTTGGCAAGAGGCTTTCAATGGCATGAACTAAAGCATCAACACCAAATCCAGTGCGCACAGAGAATGCAAAACTATTGGGCTCTTTGCGCAGAATCTCCATAACTTTTTCAGGATCGGCAATATCGACTTTATTGATTGCAATAATCTCAGGAATTTCTGCTCCGCCAATTTCGGCAATGACTTGTCGCACGGCCCGAATTTGTTCAAATGGATCGGTGTGTGATCCATCGACTACGTGCACGATGACATCGGCGCCAGAGACTTCTTCTAGGGTGGATTTAAATGCATCGATTAATTGATGTGGCAAATGTCGAACAAAACCAACAGTGTCGGTAAGTGTATATACGCGCCCATCGCTGGTTGAAGATTTGCGAACCGTTGGATCCAGCGTTGCAAAGAGTGCATTTTCTACAAGGACTCCGGCATCAGTTAAGCGGTTTAATAGCGATGATTTACCTGCATTTGTATAGCCCGCAATTGCAACCGATGGAATATTAAAACGCTTGCGCTCTTGGCGTTTAGTATCGCGCGATGTTTTCATTTGCGCGATTTCACCGCGTAGTTTCGCCATCTTGTCACGAATGCGTCGTCGATCTGTTTCGATCTTTGTCTCACCTGGTCCACGTCCACCAATTCCGGCGCCACCGGCTGCTCGTCCACCGACTTGGCGTGAGAGTGAATCACCCCAACCGCGAAGCCTAGGAAGAAGATATGCAATCTGGGCGAGCTCGACTTGAGCCTTGCCTTCTTTACTCTTTGCATGCTGTGCGAAGATATCCAAAATAAGTGCGGTGCGATCTACAACCTTTACTTTTACTTTTTCTTCTAGCTGGCGCAGCTGTGAAGGTGAAAGCTCGCCATCGCAGATGACGGTGTCAGCGCCTGTAGCTATAACGACTTGTCGTAACTCTTCAACTTTTCCAGAGCCAATATATGTCGCGGGATCTGGTTTGTCGCGGCGCTGAATCAAACCCTCAAGAACTTCAGAGCCTGCCGTTTCGGCTAACGCCTTTAGTTCGGCCAAAGAGTTTTCAGCCATCGTTGAA
>CANIBB010000075.1:0-5439 GCA_947465575.1 Actinomycetota bacterium
CGTCTTGCCTCATTAGTAAAGAGCGAAGGTCTACATACCGTCTGCCAAGAGGCTGCCTGTCCAAATATCTTTGAATGCTGGGAAGACAAAGAGGCGACTTTTTTAATTGGTGGCGATAAGTGCACAAGGCGTTGCGATTTCTGCAATATTGATACTGGAAAGCCAGATCCCCTTGATCGCACCGAGCCCCTCAAAGTCGCCGAATCTGTCAAAGCGATGGGACTTGCCTATGCAACTATCACTGGTGTTACGCGTGATGATCTGCCCGATGAGGGCGCCTGGCTCTATGCCGAAACAATTAGGCAGGTTCACGAGCTCAACCCTGGTTGCGGTGTTGAGATGTTGGCCCCAGATTTTCATGCAAAGAGCGAACTGTTAAATCAAATATTTGAAACCCGCCCTGAAGTCTTTGCCCATAACTTAGAGACCGTACCCCGTATTTTCAAAGAGATTCGCCCCGCATTTACCTATGAGAAATCCTTACGAGTCATAACTATGGCCCGTGATTTTGGTTTGATTACTAAATCAAATTTGATTCTTGGCCTTGGTGAAACTCGAGAAGAAGTATCGCAAGCACTTGTAGATCTTCGAAGCGCCGGCTGTGACTTAATTACTATCACTCAGTACTTGCGGCCGACTAACCGCCACCACCCAGTTGTACGTTGGGTAAAGCCAGAAGAGTTTGTTGAGCTTTCAATAGAAGCGACTGAGGCTGGATTCCTCGGAGTCATGAGTGGACCTTTGGTCCGCTCTAGCTATCGCGCAGGGCGACTCTACAAGCAGGCGATGGCAGCTAAGGCGAGCCATGGCTGATCTCGTCTATCCCCCAGTTATTGTTGTAATAAAAACTCTCTGGAAATATTTAGGGATCAAATTTGATTTCCAAGGTGTAGAAAATGTTCCGCGAAAAGATGGCGCGATCCTTGCCATCAATCATGTGAGCTACCTTGACTTCGCACTTACTGGCACAGCGGCCCTTCCCGCCGGGCGTTACGTACGCTTCATGGCAAAGAAAGAGGTTTTCAACAACAGACTCGCAGGCCCTTTGATGCGAGGAATGCATCATATTAATGTCGATCGTGAACATGGCGCCGCCTCTTTCGTTGCAGCCCTTCGTGCATTGAAATCAGGAGAAATTATTGGAATCTTTCCTGAAGGTACAGTCTCAACTAGTTTTGAAATCAAGGGTTTAAAATCAGGCGCCGTGCGTCTTGCAATGGGAGCTGGTGTCCCAGTTATCCCGACAATTATCTGGGGAAGCCAACGAATCTGGACTAAAGGCGTCAAACGAAATCTTCGTCGACAATATATTCCAGTCAGCGTTGTATTCGGTCAACCGATTTTCTACAAAAAGGGTGATGACCTCGAAGTTGCAGAGGCGCTCTTAAGACAAAGACTTATAGAGATGCTCCACCAAGTCCAAGATAACTACCCTGATAGCCATGTGGGCCAGCGCTGGGCACCTACCCGTCTTGGTGGAACCGCCCCTGCACCACTAAACTAAGCGACATGTTTAAGAGAAAAGCAAAAGAAAAGAAGATCAGAGCCCCTCGTTTTCAAACTTTCCGTGATGCTTACAACGTCACCAAGGTTGTAAAACCCTGGATCCCTTTTGCGCTTCTTGGCATCTTCTTTGCCACCTTGCTCATCGGAATCGCCATCGGAATTGCTCTCGGTCATCCTCTTTACTTTGCATTCATCTTCCTCCCGCTCTCATTCTTAACAACACTTCTATTCTTCACGCGCCAAGCTGGCACAGCTGCCTATTCATCGATCGAAGGCCAGATGGGTGCAGGTGCAAGCGTGCTCATGGCGATTCGTAAAGGATGGACCACTACCCCGGCCGTTGCAGTTGCGCGAAACCAAGATATGGTCCATCGCAGTGTTGGCCGTGCAGGAATCGTATTAACTGGCGAAGGTTCACAGGGTGTTAATCAAATGCTCGCTGAAGAGCGTAAGAAGACTGAGCGTTTTGCACCTGGCGTTCCAATCACATTAGTCGTAGTTGGCGAAGAAAAAGGGCAAGTACCTCTACGTAAACTTCAAAAGCGTCTACAGAAAATGCCTAAAAAGTTGACGGCACATCAAATGCGCGAAGTCCGTGCCCGCTTAAAGGCTGTTGGTGGTTTGTCCATGCCAATTCCAAAGGGTCCGATGCCTACACGCGCACCAAAGATGCGCTAACTCTTCTTAAGAAACACATTATGAAGCAGATTGCCATGCTGTTGTATCCAGGCTTCACGCCCTTAGATGCAATCGGTCCCTATCACGCCCTTTCACAATTTCCGGGCTACGAGTTTTTCTTCGTCGGGCAAGAGGCGGGACCAGTAAGTGATGGCGCTGCAACGGTAATTCAGGCACAGAAATCAATATCGGAGATTAATTCGGTAGATATCTTGGTAGTACCAGGTGGGCTGCCAGCAATCACAATGGCACGCAGCGGAGATCCGTTAATCGATTGGATCGCACAAATCCACCCAACCACAGAGTGGACGATTTCAGTATGCACCGGTGCACTCATGCTTGGCGCCGCAGGTCTTCTTAAAAGCATTCCAGCTACGACACATTGGTATTCACATACTGAGCTATCTGATTACGGCGCGATCCCGATAGATGAACGTGTTGTCGAATCAGGCAAGATAATGACAGCTGCTGGAGTATCTGCCGGAATCGATATGTCGTTGGTGTTGGCAGAGCGAATCTTCGGTCGTGCCTTTGCTGAAAAGATGCAATTAGATATGGAGTACGACCCAAAGCCACCCTTTAACGCAGGCCATCCACGTAGTGCTCCGACTGGTGTAGTTGAAGAACTACGTTCCCTGTTTGATTCAGTATTAAAGCCCAATAAATAGAGAGCGTTTCGAATCACAATAGATTAAAACTAAGCGAAGTCAATGAGGGTGAATAACTTGCCTGACAACTTGCGCACCTTGTAGAGCATCCATTGCTTCATTTACTTGCGCCATTGGACTTACGGATGTGAGTAACTTCTCCACTGGCAATTTTCCTTCTCTCCAAAAATCCACAAATTCTGGAATATCTACGCGTGGATTGGCAGAACCTAGATATGAACCACGAATTGTTTTCACATCAGAGACTAAAGAAAGTGCTGAAATTGAAAACATCTCTGAAGCAGGTGGTAAGCCAACCGTTACGGTTGTTCCGCCACGACTAGTTGCATCGTATGCCGCTTTCAAACTCTCGGCTCTTCCCGCGCATTCAATTGCAACTAACACGCCACCTGGAAGATGTTCGCGTAAGTTTTCACTCGGATCCAAGGCAAAATCTGCGCCAAGGCTTAGCGCAAGTTCTCTCTTTGATGCAACGGGATCAATTGCAAAAATGGGTGATGCCTTTGAAATCACAGCGCCGATAAGGGCCGATAACCCAACACCCCCAAGACCCCACACTCCAAGGGATTGTCCTGGTTTTGCATGTGCAGAATTTCTGACTGCACCGATACCTGTAAGAAGGGCGCAACCAAATAGCGCGGCAATATCGAAGGGGATGTCTTCAGGAAGTTTTATCAGTGAGCGCTCATCAAGGACGGCATACTGGCTATAACAAGAAACTCCGTTGTAGTGATTCACAGGTGCGCCGTTAACACTTATTCGCGATCCCCCACGAATCATTTCACCACGGCTATTAGATGTTGCACCCACCGAACAAAACGCGGGTGCACCCGAAGTGCACTCAGTGCAAGAACCGCAGCTTGGTAGGAAAACACTTGTTACGTGATCGCCAACTTTCAAACCTTTTACGCCAGCTCCTAGTTCAACAACAACTCCCGCTGATTCATGCCCTGCAATAAGGGGCAGCGGACGTGGCCTGGAACCATTCACGACGGATAGATCTGAATGACAAATGCCTGCAGATTCAATTTTGACAAGCACTTCCCCAATTCCAGGTGGTGCTAAATCAACTTCTACAATTTCAAGGGGGCGTGAGGTTGAATAAGGAAGTTCTGCACCAGTCTGGCGTAGGAGTACTGCCTGAGATTTCACGAGCGAACTGCGAATCTAAAGGCCATTGTCGAAGGCTACTTCACTTGGTAAAGAAATCGGCTGCGTGCGACTGCCATTTCGGGGGCAATCAATACATTAACTGTCCGCCAGAGACGTTCATGACCGTGCCGGTCACATAACTCGAGGCATCGGATGCTAAGAAAAGTACTGCTCCTACTAACTCTTCTGGATTAGCTAATCGTCCCAGCGGGATCATTGATACAAATTTTGCGAGAGCTTCTGGAGTTTGATCTGAGACCATCATCGGCGTATCAACGCCGCCTGGGGATATCGCATTCACACGCACTCCATCTTCAGCAAATGCACGTGCCAAACCTTTAGTCAGTGAAACAACACCTCCTTTGCTTGCTGCATAAACAACTGATCCGCCGTATCCGCCGCTCCACCAAGCTTGGGAAACAAAGTTGATAATCGACCCCGTGCTTTTGTGGCTTCTAAAAGATGTACGAGCCGCCCTATTAAGGAAAAAAGTTACTTTTAGATTAGTGTCCAACTGAATATCCCAATCTGCTTCAGTCACATCATCAACATCTGCACGTCTGCGTGAAACTGCAGCGCAATGAGCAAGAGCGGCAAGAGGTGCCATTGATTGGGCCATCTCAAAGATTTTTGAATGTTGAGATATTTGCGATAAATCCATTTCCATATATTTGTGTCCAGTACCTGGCAATGTCTCGCTGATCTCTTTAAGCGACTTTCCTGGAATATCCACGAGAAGAACATGAGCTCCCGCTTGAGCAAATCCTTGGGCTACCGCATTTCCAATTCCACCTGCAGCACCCGTAACAACAACGCTCCTTCCGCTGAGCCCAGAATCATTGCGCCACATAGATAATCCTTTCATTTCACGGATTGTGAGAAAATATCGAGATTAATTTCCGTGAAGGCTACCGCATGTTCGGCGCAAATGTTAAAGTCCAAATCATGCGTTGGATCAATGGCGAAGGATCTGGAACGGAATGAAACTCAAGAGCCTTCGTGGTCGACGAGTTGTGTTGACTCTGCCTGACCCCGTGCAATTGGGTAACTATGTAATCAAAGCTCGTTCCTATTGCGTGGTGACTGCAGAGCTAGAGGATGGGACTATTGGGACTTCTTTTTCATTAGATCGTGGTTCACCGGTAACTGAAGCCGTAAATAATTTAATCGCAAAGCCATACATAGAAATCTTTTCTGGCGACCCCCTCACTGTTTGGGATATTTTGCTCAGACAGGCCAGCACTTCGCTTTCGGCAGGTGCCGCACTCAAAGCTTTCTCACTTGTCGATCTTGCAGTTCATGACGCAGTCGCCCGTAGCCAAGAAAGCACTGTTGTAGCGCGATTTGGTAAAACGCAAAAGAATTTTCCGACTTGGGCAGTAATCGGTTATCCACCTTCGCGTGGACCGGAAGAAATCGCATGGGAAGTTCAAGC
>CANIBB010000076.1:0-5405 GCA_947465575.1 Actinomycetota bacterium
CTTGCCTCTGCCTTAGCAGATGCTTTCTTGACCGCACGCTTGCGCGGTGTTTTAGGCTCAATCGCCATGGCACCAAATCCTCTATGCGTCTGTTAAAAACGCTCTAATGTTAAAAAAATCCCCGTTTAGGTTTTTTCTTACCTGTCCGCGCTGGGCTTTTGCCGCGAAGGATTCGCGAGCCGCGCTGAACTATTGGCCCAAGTATGGCAGAGGAGGGCGAAATTGCCTACTTCATTCCTCGAATTTAGCCTTTTGAGCGCGCATGAACGTTCTGCAAGAGGCCAAATCCGATCAAAGTCGCAAACATGGAAGAGCCACCATATGAGATGAATGGAAGCGGCACACCGGTCATCGGCATAAGTCCGAGCGTCATGCCGATATTTTCAAAGATTTGAAAGGAGAACCAGGCGATAACACCCGTTGTCATTAATCGACCAAATGGATCACTTGTTCTTCGAGCGATAGAAAAAGCCCGCATTAATATCAGAAGATAGAGAAAGATAATTAATCCACTTCCTAAGAAGCCAAGCTCTTCTCCTGCAACGGTAAAGATGAAGTCGGTCTGCTGCTCTGGAACAAATCGACCATTTGTTTGTGGACCTTTAAATAATCCAGTACCAATTAATCCACCAGATCCGACAGTAATACGTGCTTGTCGTAGTTGATATCCAGCACCTTGTGTATCTGCAGTGGGGTCAACAAATGTTTGCAAACGATTAAGTTGGTACTCACTAATCACGCCCGTCTTAGTAGCAACGACTGCCCCTAAAACTGCAACAATCAAAAGCCCTGCCACCCACCGTGAAGGTGCACCTGAGACTGCGATGATGGTGACAACTGATGCGCTAATAATAAAGACCGTTCCCATATCAGGTTGTAAAATAATGAGCAGGACTGGAATAGCTGCAACAACTAGCGCCTGAAGTACATCGCGTGAATTCGGTTCATCGCTGTCATGCGTGCGCTCTGATAGCAACATCGACATTCCAATTATTATGGCGATCTTGGCCAACTCTGCCGGCTGAATCTGAAATCCACCAGGAAGCGCTATCCATGCACGGGCACCATTAACGGTGCTGCCAAGGCCTGGAATTAAAACTATTGCCAACCCTAAAACTCCTAAGCCCCAGAAAATTGGGGTGTATGCGCGCAGCAATCGATAGTCAATAACTGTTGTGCCATAGGCAAGTAGCACGCCTATTGCAATGTTAATCACGTGGCGCTTTAAGTAGTACTGAGGATCTAAACCATTGCGCGCATACCAGTCACGGGTTGCGGCATAGACCAACAAGGTGCCAATGATGAGTAAGAGCGCAACTGCAATAGTTAGTACGGGATCGAAGCCATGGAAAATTGAGGAACGGCTGCGGCGATATAGGCGTTGACGCGCAGATATCTGGCTCATGGCGCCACCTTTGGCTTCGTTGCAGGAGAAATCTTAGGAAGTTTAGTGGGTGGCTTTCCAGCAGGGAAAATCGCAGCACCGGGTATAACCTTATTTCCCTTTACTCCAAATATGGTTTCATAGATTTTTCTAACGCCCACTCCCGATGTCGATGCACCAAATCCGCCCTGGCTGACCATCATGACAACTGCATATCGGGGACGGTTAGTCGGTGCATACGAGGCAAACCACGATGTATTGTCTTTGAGCGAACCATTTAGATTACGACCGAATACTTCGGCCGTTCCAGTCTTGCCACTGACTGGAACCGGGAAACCTGCAAAGGCCCCTGCTCCTGTTCCTGAAACCACTACTTCACGAAGAGCGCCGTGCAGGAAGTTTAAAGTTGCAGATGAAGCTGTCAACGAACCTAGCTTCTTCGCACTCATTTTCTTTATAACTGTTCCATCAGTTGTAACAATCGCCTTTCCAATCATCATCTGCCAAATTGTTCCGCCGTTTCCAATGGCTGCATACATCTGTGCCAGTTTAAGAGGCGTTACAACCGTATCGCCCTGGCCAATTGAGAAGTTAACGGCATCACCGGCGCGAATCTTGTCTCCGTCAACGCAGTTCTCCTTTGCCAGCAAAACCAAGAAGGGAGTCTGTTGAGCTTTGGTTGCACGATCTTTATAGTTACAGTAGAAATCTTTGTTCTGTTGGTACCAACTCTTTTTATAGTCGCGATCGGCCAGGCGAGATGAGGATTCAGAAGGTAAATCAATGCCGGTTTTTTGTGTGATATTAAAGCTCTGCGCGGCTTTAAAGAAGTAGTCATTCGGATTCGACTTTGGACGTAGTCCACCATCGCGTAGCCACTCATCAAAGGCGATTCGATACCAGATTGTGTCGCATGAGACCGCGATTGCTTTCTTTAAACTCATCGTGCCCTGAGATCTGCTTTCAAAGTTTTGGAATGCGCGATCTCCCACCTGTACTTCGGCAGGACAGTTATAGGAGGCGCTTAAGTTATAACCGGCAGCTGCAGCTGCAATAACCGAGACAGATTTAAAAGTGGAAGCTGGCGCGTACAGACCTTGGAGTGCACGTGAGAGTGCAGGGACTGCCTTCTTCTCGCTGTAAAGATCTGAAGCCTGCTCAACCGTTAAACCCTTTTCGAAAGCGTTGGGGTCATAGGTTGGGTAGGAGGCAATCGCAAGTATTTGTCCATTTCTAACATCCATAACAACGGCTGCCCCAGAATCAGATGTGTAGCCATTTGCCCGTCCGCGTTTTACTGCATCGGCCAATGCAACTTCGACTGCCGCTTGCAGGCGCACATCTAAGGATGTCACCAAATGATTACCTGGGATCGGCGCAGTATTTTTGCCTTGAGATGTAATCGCCTCTTTACGATCAACAATTAAGGTTCGAATTCCCGGTGTGCCGCGCAAATACTCATCATAGGTAATCTCTAATCCTGACTTACCAATTGTTTCGCTTCTGAAATACTGCTTGCCATTGTCACGGGAGAGATCGCTCTCGGTCAATGGACCAACATAACCGAGAACATGAGCGCCATTGACTCCAACAATTCCCGGATAGTTTCGAATCGCTACGGGCTGAGCATCTACTCCAGGAAATTGATCTGAGCGCTCAACAATCTGTAAGGCAATATCTGGATCGGCCTCTTTAGTAATAGGAATCGGTTGGTAGCGTGAGCCCGTCCAGCAACCTGCTCTTTGACCTTTGGGGAGCTCTCCACATAGACGAGTATTTCGATAGATATCGATATAGCGAAGTTTCAACAATTTACTCAAGCGAAGCATCACGTCTACGCCTTTATCGGGCTGCTTATCAATAGCGATTCGATCAATAGTAATTGCAAGACCTACCTTATTAAGGGCTAACGGCACCCCTGATGAATCGACAATTAGCCCTCGATTGGCTGGTGATACGACATCACGGCTCTGAATACTCAACGCTGCATCACGGTACTTAGGACCTGCGGCTATTTGTAAATAAAATAATCGCCCAAAAAGTGCGACCATGAGTGAAATAATTAATATCTGCACGACAAGTAAATTCAGGCGCGACCGTTGGTTCATATTGCCGACCGCGTATTGAACACTAATGCATGCAGGCGAGAGAAGACGGGCAGAAAGATAGGAGTTGAAACTAAGCTCCACAGAGAGATTCCACATATCGTAATCAAAATTTGAGCAAAGCTCCCCGACTGCACTCCCAATAAAGCACCAGTCACAACATATGCAAGTTCAATAAAGAACACAGCAATTGTCGTAAAGAGAGTGAAACCTAAAGGGTTGCCATACAAACTCTCATTGCCTGAGCCAAAATATGAAACTGCATAACAAGCAGCAATCATCAGAAGTGTCCACTGACCTACAGGACCACTAGAGCTCCCAGAGAGATCCATCAATAGCCCGGCCGTAAAGCCACTCAAAGCAGCGATCTCTGGAGAGCTCAAAACGGCCCAAACGAGAGTAAAAATAAGTAAGAGTGAGAAACCTCCGCCCGGTAAACGAAATTGATTGACCACCGCTTCTTGAACTACATAAATAATTAAAAATATTGGCAGAGCGATTGAAATCTGTCGCGTAATCATTGGAGATTAATTCGTTGGGGTTGGTGATGGAGATGGAGTGATGTAAATCGTAACGGTGGGTATCGGTGTTGGCTGTGGCTTAGTAGGTACTAGGGCATCACCTGGATTACTAACTGGCGGGCCAACCACAACTGCAACGACTCCTAAGGTCGCAAAGTTTGTATAAAGGTGGACCGTAGCGCTCTGGGCAATTGATCCGGCAGAGTTATCAACTGCAGTTACATAACCGATGGGCACGCCGGGAACAAAGGGACGATTAGCAATGCTGCCGCGAGAGAGAAGCACATCTCCCACCTTCACATCGGTGAGATTATCGATTAACTGCAGCCCCGCTGAGCGATTTCCACGTCCAGAAAGGATGCCAATCTGCTGGCTCCCGGCGATACGAACTCCGATTCTAAATGATGGGTCAGTGGCCAAAGAAACAAGTGCTGTATTGGGATAAACATCTTTTACGACGCCAGCGATTCCATTCTCCGAAAGAACAGTCATATTCTTCTTTATGCCGGCATTTGATCCAGCATCGATTGTAATTGTCTGAGAAAAAGATTGACTAGAGCCTTGGCTTATCACTCGAGAGTTAATGACCTTGTATTGCGCAATGCCTGCCAAATTCAAAATACTTTTCAACTGCCCCAGCTGACCATCAGCGTTTTTTCGATTGATTAGGTTAGCTCTTAGTTTTGCATTATCTAATCGTAATTTCTCGATCTCATTACGTGTACGGCCTAAGTGCGTTACATCTGAAAAGAAATCCTTAATTGGATTGAGCACAACACTGCCAGCCTTTTGAAATGGTGACAGGACTGTCTGAGTGCCTTGCCTTGCACCCTCAAGAACGCCGACTCCGCGCAGATCAAGAGTGATAAGAAAGAGCGCAGTAACGATGAGAATGATTAAGAGCAGACGACTATGCCCTTCACCGACTCTACGCATCTCTTAAAGGCTCCTAACGGCGTGGTTCGGAGATTAAGACCTTCTCTAAGGCTTCAAACTCTTCGATGCACTTACCGGAGCCTTCAACTACTGCATCTAGTGGGCGCTCTGCAACGTGAATTGGCATACCGGTCTCTTTGCGCAAACGCTCGTCAAGACCTTTTAGAAGCGCACCGCCACCAGTTAATACAATTCCGCGATCCATAAGATCAGATGCAAGCTCCGGTGGAGTCTTATCGAGAGTGCTCTTTACCGCATTTACAATCGCGTTAACAGGCTCTTCGATAGCTTTGCGAATCTCTGCAGCTGAAACAACAATTGTCTTTGGTAAGCCCGTTGCTAAATCGCGTCCGCGAATCTCCGCATCGTTTTCTCCCGCTAGAGGATAGGCCGAACCAATAGCCATCTTGATCTCTTCTGCTGTGCGCTCACCCAAAAGTAGCGAGAATTCACGCTTAA
>CANIBB010000077.1:0-5399 GCA_947465575.1 Actinomycetota bacterium
AGGCCTACTTCTCATCCCCGGCAAAGACTGGAAATCACCGCGCCCTCGGCGATATTCAAGATTCAATCGCCGAGCTTGCCTACTACCGCAGCGCAGTCTTCGTTCCGCCAACACCGTAGTAGAAGGTAGACTCTGGCACTCATGGTGGACGTAGCTCAGCTGGTAGAGCACCCGGTTGTGGTCCGGGATGTCGCGGGTTCGAGCCCCGTCGTTCACCCCAAGTTTTATCTCTAGAAACGTTCTTTAACGAGAACGTCCTAACAGGAAGTCGGCGCCAATGATCTTTGATGTCATTATTGAAATCCCAGCTGGCAGCCGTAACAAATACGAAGTCGATCACTTAACCGGTGAAATCCGCTTAGATCGCATGCTCTTCACATCAACGCGCTATCCCTACGACTATGGCTTTGTTAAGAACACACTCTCCCTCGATGGCGATCCACTCGATGCGCTCGTCATGTTGGATGAGCCAACTTTCCCAGGATGTGTTGTTTCATGCCGCGCAATCGGAATGTTTAATATGACAGATGAAGCTGGCGGAGATGACAAACTGCTCTGTGTTGCAGCCGGTGATATTCGCAAAGAATCACTCCAGGATCTAAAAGATGTTCCTGCATTCGAGCTCTCAGAAATTCAACACTTCTTTGAAGTCTATAAAGCCTTAGAACCTGGCAAGAGTGTTACTGGCGGCAACTGGGTCGATGCAATGGAAGCCCAAGCTGAAATCGAGCGCTCGCGCAAACGCCTTAAGGATTCTGCTCACTAATTCACTTAGCCCGCTGGAATTAACTGCCCGGGACAAGGCTTGAGTAGTTTTAGAATCGCCGCTTTTTCTGGCGCCGTTAACCACAATCCATATTTGTATTTAACTGCAACCTGCCGTGCAACATATGAACATCGATAGCTCTTTTTCGGTGGCAGCCAAGTCGCCGCATCGCCATCGCCCTTTTGTGAATTCAATCTTCCTTTAACAGCCAATAAATTCAACGGGTCATTTGCAAATGCTGTGCGCTTTTCAACGGTTAATTTAAAGGCTCCGGTCTGCCATGCATTTGAGAGGGCAACAACGTGATCGATCTGCACATCAGAGCTCGTAGCAACACCTCGTTGGAAATTTATGGAGTCCCCAGAATAGGGATCCACGAGAATTCCCGAAAGGACTACGCAGTCTTGGGAACTCACTTTGTAGATAATTGAGGTCAGGTCGCGATTGAGAATGTCATTGCGTGTATCGCAGCCGTTGTGGTCGACATCTTTCCAGGCCGTTCCAAACTGGTCGCGGGTGTATCCAGTCTTCGGGGCCCGCCCTTTAACTGCCAACATTTCGACCACGGTGACAGCTGTCGGTTGGGCCGCCTGCGAATTCTGAGGAAGAGCGCTCAAAAATAGAGAAAGGCATAGGGCGACCCTTATTTCCCAGAGACTCATATCTCAATATTGGCGGTGGCGCCTGTGTGCGGCAAGCTCTTGGTTGCTGATAGGTTTCCCTCTGCATTCAAGTGTTTCCGGCACCTGAATGCTTCGGGTTGTTAGCTCAGTTGGTAGAGCAAGGCACTCTTAATGCCTGGGTCGGGGGTTCGAATCCCTCACAACCCACCGAAGTAGGTGAAATACCGCTACAAATTAACCGAAAACACCAATCATGCAGGTGTAATAATCAGCCCGTGAAGAAGTTTGTTCTCTTGCTCTCAGTTTTCATCTTACTTCTGATGCCTAACGCATACGCGGCAAGCAAGGCAAAAACAGTGCTCGTAAACGCTGGAATATATGGAGTCGTCCGGACAATCTCCACATCGGGTGCCAAGGCCCAACCAATGCTCTGTAAGGGAATTGATGGCAACCAAGGCTTTCGATCTCAAAAGACTCTATATGTAGATCCCAAAAATCCTATGCATTTGGGAATCGCGATCGAATTCAAAGGGTTTTATCTCTCGGTAGACGGTGGGAAGAGTTGGAAGATTTCATCTACAGGATTGATTGGTTACCCCAAGAAATCAGACGGCAAGAAACCTTGTCACACGGAGTTTGGCTATCTCGAAATGGATACTCAGAACGCGAATCATCTTGTAATGACGCGTGCAGGAGAACCTGGAACAATTAAAGATTATTTCTCTGAAAACAACGGGGTATACGAATCAATTAATGGCGGGAAAACTTGGAAACAAATAATGGTCCAAGCTGGAATTGGGGTAAGCATTGACACCGGGTTCGCAATTTCTCATACCAATCCGTTAGTGATGTATGCCGGCACTACTACTAATGGTCGGGCACTTGATGGTAGCAACAAGATTTATGTCACCAAAGGAGTCATATACAAAACCGCAGATGGCGGGAAAACTTGGAAGGAACTCCCGACCGGTGCCCCAACGGACATCGGCGTGCAAGCGATAAGTGTCGATTCGCTAGATGACAAAACCCTGACCGCCATAACTTTTGGCAGAGTAAAAGGTAGTGGCGAGAGCATGTTTGGCCCAGGTCTCGGAGTTATTAAAAGTAGTGATGGTGGTCTGTCATGGAAGAGGATTGACACTCTACAAAGTGGATTTGCTGTAGTTGAATTTTCAAAAAATAACCCATTAAATATTTTTGGCGCAACGTACGACTCGAAGGTATTGAGCTCAATGGATGGCGGTGTCACCTGGAAAGAATTGGGGGGCGTCGCCTTTCCGCGGGCTGTGAGTTATTTTAGCGACGATCCCTCAGGTAGCTCAGGATTGCTTGGGGATGATTCAGGATCCATTCTCATATTTGAAAACAACGGTGCACAATTTACAAAAGCCGGAGCATTGCCCACTCTTTCTAATCACTTGACTCGAATTACGTCATTTGCCTTTGGGTCTGACGGCACTTGGTATGCAGCAGGGCACTATAAAGATCAACGCTCTCACCAAGTTGGATTTGTTTTCAAATCAAATGATCGAGGTAATTCCTGGTCTCAAATTCTGAACTCTGAAACTCTCAAGTAAGGATTACTTCTTAATATAGCCCTTTGGACATACTGGTTTTAAGGCCATTACCTTTTTGATTGTCTTACCTTTAACGCAGGTAATTGTCTTACTCTTAGATACTTGAGTTTCCATTAGATAGATCGTGTTGGCGAACTCTCCCAGTTCCTCATCAGCATAACTAACGATTGTCTCTAGTTCGGCAGTAGGGCCACTGAGGCTGGTATCTAGGAATTTGCGAACGCCTAGGAAATCGGCCACAACTAATTTAAATGATGGAAGCATGCTGGCATTATTTGTAATCTTAGAATTTATGACCATTAAGCGTGCATATTGGGCATCATAGAGAGGGTCATATTTGGCATGAAATTGAGCCACTTGCTCTTCTCTCGTTGGGACTGTATCTGCGGCTAAAACCGGATTCGCAGTACTGAACATGAGAGTGCTGATCAATACGATGGCGACTCGATGTAATTTCATATATCAATTCTACTTTCTGGAGATTTCACACAATACTTAATTGTATGGAATGTGAGTGTTAGCGCCAGTTCTCTGCATCACAAAAGGGCTCTTTTTGAGAGGATTTACCACAGAAACACCTGAGAATTCTCTCCGAGAAAGCACAAGAGCGGGGCTTACTTTTTGATCACGGGCCAGTTGGACCCGAATCATTTACGAGGAGCGGATTATGAAAGTACAAAAAGTTTTAAGTGTGGCCCTTCTGACCACTGGCCTAATTACAGGATCGGTCAGCGCAGTACATGCCGACTCAACTCCGTCGCCTGCATCTACAAATTCAGCGGCCTACCAAACCGCTCTTGCACAGTATCAAATTGATCTTTTAAAGTATCGAGTTTTAGTAATTAAGAATGCAATCACTAACCGTGCAGCTATGGACAAGTACAACTCTGATTGGCAAGTTGCAGTTGCGAAATACTATGCCGACTGGAAAGTTGCTATAGAGCAATACCAAGCACTTCGTGCAGCATATGATGCAAAAATCGTACCCGCTGCCGCTACACGCAAAGCTGCAGTTACTAAAGCCGATGCAGATTTCCTCGCCGCGGCCTCAGTTGCTGGTGTAACTAATGCGCAGTTAGAACTCGCAGTTAAAGCTCACGGCGATGCCATGGATGCAGCTAACAATGCATTTAAAACTGCAGTCGCCGCCTTTGGTGCCGAACCAGTAAAGCCTATTAAACCCGCTGAACTAACTAAGCCACCACTCCCAACCAAAGCAACAGATCCAGTAAAGCCAGTGCCACCAGGAAAGCCAGCTAAAACTGAAAAGCCAGAAGATAAGAAGAAGACAGAAGATAAAAAGAAGTCATAACCACGAATAAACAAAACACCCGGACCGATTATGGTTCGGGTGTTTTGTTTATCTACTCAATTACTGAGCGGTCCAACCACCATCGACTGGAATCGCGGCACCAGTGATGTTATGAGCAAGAGGCGAACACAAAAACACAGCTACGGCGCCAATTTCAGCCGGCAATGACATGCGTTTCGAGGGCTGCTTTTCAGCCAGCAAGTCAGCGATACCAGCGGCGCGATCACCATTGAACAAATCGACGCGAGCTTGTATCTGTGGCTCGATCAGAGTTGTTTCAACCCAACCAGGACAAATTGCATTAACTGTTACTCCACCAGATTCACGACTTCCACTTGCGGCATATTCAAGGGCTGCAACCTTGGTCAGGCCAATAACTCCGTGTTTTGCTGAAACGTATGGTGCTTTTGCAAGAGATGCGACTAAGCCATGAACGGAGGCGGTATTAATTACTCGGCCATAACCACGGGCCTGCATCTGCGGAAGTAGCAATCGCATCGTGTCAAAGTATGATGAAAGGTTAATCGCAATAATGTCGTTCCACTTTTCACTTGGCATATTGGCAATTGTTGCCGTGTGTTGAATCCCTGCGTTGTTGCACAAAATATCGACTGGGCCATTAGCTAAAATCGCACCTATTAACGCCTCTGTAGCGGCGCTGTCCCTAAGATCGCTGACGTGGGATTCAACTTTTGTCGCTCCCGCGGTCTTAACTGCCGCTTCGGCTCTAGCAATGGTTTCGGCATCGGCTAAGCCATGCAGAACAATGTCAGCTCCTTCGCGGGCCAGGGCTGTTGCAATTCCAAGACCTATTCCTTGGAACGAACCAGTAATGAATGCGCGCTTGCCTTTTAGACTCATCTGCGATCTCCATAAATTATTTGTGCAATTTTCTCGGCCCCAACAGAATCCGTGAACATGTCATAGTGGTTGCAATCTGCAAGAAATTCTAGCTTCAACATTGGGTATTGTGGCAGAACTGCATCTAGGACTGCCATCGGATAGAGGCCATTTTCTTCATTCTGCAACCCCCTCTCGGCCTTAATAAAAAGGCACTGCTTAGTTAAAGCTTTTAGCGAGCGCACAATCAGATCATCACCAAATAAGTCGCGTGAGTCAGC
>CANIBB010000078.1:0-5391 GCA_947465575.1 Actinomycetota bacterium
CAAGGAATCCACCATGTGGATACAAACATGATGATGACTGCCTCTGCGCTTTTCATGGCCCCTGTTATTATCATCTTCTTCTTCTCACAAAAAGTCTTCATCGAAGGCGTCACGTTGACGGGGGTCAAGGGGTAAATGACCAAGAGCGTTTCCCCTGCAGTTCCATCTCTCATGAGGGAGATAAATGCACGCAGCATTTTAGATTTATTGCGCGAGCAAGGAGCCTTACATGCCGCCGAAATCGCACGCCTAATCGGCTTATCGCGCCCGACGACCGCTGAAATTTTGCGGGGCCTAACCGATGTTGGCCTTGTTCAAGAGTTAACTCCTGGCGCCGAAGATTCAAAACGCGCCCGATCTGTCTATGAGGCTATTAGCGACGTCAAGATTGCATTAGCGATAGATATCGGCTCAAAGTTCATCCGCGCAGCGGTAGGTGACTTGAATCTGCACATGCTCTCGCACAGCTCGGTTCCACTTAAATCCCTGGCTCTTAAAGATTTGGTTGCAGCAATGCACACGGCCGTTAAAGAAAGCCTGAAGAGCTCCGGTCACACGATTAAGGATGTGGCAACGATCGTTGTTGGCACGCCAGGAGTCATTAATCAAGCTACGGGAACCATCTCTATCGCCGGAACAATCGCCTCACTAGATGGTGTTGATCTCGCCTCTTTAATTGAACGCGAGTTTGGAATCCGGCCAAGTTTGGAAAATGATATTAACTTAGTAACTGTTGCCGAACAATTTGCTGGACATGGTCAAGATATTGAGAACTTTGCCGTGCTCTCTGTTGGTTCCGGCTTAGGCTCAGGCCTTGTTTTAAATGGAAAACTGCTTCGTGGACATCGCGGCGCCGCAGGTGAGGTCTTCTTCATTCCCTTTGGTAATCCTCTTGATACTCACCGATCAGATAGCAATCCTTCAGGAGATTCAATTGCAGAGATTGCTCGTACGCTCGCTAAGAAGATTCGAAAAAGCTCCCTGGGCGAACCTTTTTCAACGATTGATATTCTTGCCGCCGCTAAAGCCGGTGATGAGTTAGCAATGGCTGTAGTTGCCATTGAGGCCGAACGTATCGCTCTTTATATCGCAGCTATCTCTGCGGTCACCGATGTCGAACTGGTCGTTCTATCTGGTGGTATTGGACGTCAGTCTGGATTTTTTCTCAAACCAATTCAAGAGCTTGTCTCAAAGATCGTGCCCTTTCCACCCCGCATTGACGTGTCAACGCTAGGTGATACAGGCATTCTGATAGGTGCCCTCAATATTGCCACAAAAGAGGCGTGCAATATTGTCTTTTCGGCAAAGGTATCTGCCCGCTCATTAGCTGGGTCTTTTTAAATGAAGTTAGCAGTTATTGGTGGGGGTTCTACATACACTCCTGAACTCATCGATGGCATCATCGCACGTCATTCACAACTGCCTATTACCCATATTCACTTAGTGGATATTGATTTAAGTAAGCTCGAAATCATCGCGCGTTTTGCGTTGAGAATGATTAAGGCGGCAAATGCCGATATTTCGATCGAGTATGGAACTGATTTGCGTGCAGGTGTACGTGGAGCAAATTTTGTAGTCAGTCAGTTCCGTGTAGGCACACAAGCAGCGCGTCATCGCGACGAACTACTCGGACGTAAATACCACTTAGTTGGCCAAGAAACCGTAGGTGTTGGTGGCTTTGCTAAAGCTTTGCGCACAATCCCTGTCGCACTCAATATAGCGCGTGCAATCGTTGAGGAAGCACCTCACGCAATTCTTCTTAACTTTACTAATCCCGCAGGATTAATAACGCAAGCACTTATTCAGGAGATTCCAGAACTAACAACAATTGGACTTTGCAATGTTCCTTGGAATACTCGAATTGAAATTGCCGAAGCCCTTGGCGTAGAGTCCACAACTGTTAATTTTGATTACATCGGCCTCAACCATCTCTCCTGGATTCGGGGAGTCAAAGTTGACGGCGTAGATTTCAGCACTGAGGCTATTAAAGCATTCCGAGGTTTAACCATTGAAAAGGGCAAACCAGGTGATTCACCCGCATGGACCCAGAGCTCAATTGATTTACTTCAAGCAATTCCAAATTACTATCTCTCATACTATTATTCAGAAAAAGCTTGGATAGATTACCAAGCCAACAATCCAACGCGAGCAAGTGAAGTAATGAAAATTGAAGAAATCCTTATTGAGAAGTTCCAGGATGAATCGCTAGTTACCAAGCCAGAAGAGCTTATGCAGCGCGGGGGTGCCTATTACTCTGACTCTGCAGCTGAATTGATGGCCGATATTCATAACAATGCTGGCACCACACATATTGTTAATACGCTCAATAACGGCTCAGTTCCGGGCTTTCCCGATGATGCAGTTATGGAGATTCCATCGATTATTACATCGCAAGGTGCTGCTTCAATAAAAACAGCTCCAATGCGTGGTGACATTGATTCACTCGTACGATCTGTCAAAGATTTCGAAATGCTTACAATTCACGCAGCCGTAAATGGCGATGAGGAAAGCGCGCTTCGGGCATTAATCACTAACCCGATTGGTCCGGATATCTCTGATGCACGCGCGCTCTGGGCCGACTTGAAAAAAGAAAATGCGGGAATGATTGGGGCATTCAATGCCTAAGGCGATTCTTGGTATCGATGGCGGTGGCACAAAGACTCATGCCATCTTGGTAGATCTCGATGGAAAAATACTGGGTACTGCTGCAAATGGCGGTGCTAATTGGGAGCGCATTGGCATTGAAGCTGTTGGAAAGAGTTTGGATGAGTTGATCAACAAAGTGCTGACCAATGCGAAAATTTCACGTGAAGATATTGTTGCTTCAACTCTTGCTCTAGCAGGTATCGACTGGCCTGGAGATGACGCTCTATTCACTCCGGTAATCCAAAGGCTTGGTCTAATCGGTAGGTGTACGTTGGTAAATGATTCGGTCGCTGCTCTATTTGCAGGAATTCCAGATGGTGTTGGCTGTGTCTCTATCGCTGGAACTGGTGGAAAGACCGCCGGTAGTAATGGCGAGAAGACCATTCAAACTATGGGAATGCAGCTCGGCGAAGGGGGAGGTGCCGGTCAGTTAGTTGATTTGGCTCTTCATTCAATCGCGCGTGCGCATCACGGAACTGCAGCCAAAACGAAGATGTATTCAAGTATTCCAAAAGCCGCTGGTTTTGACGATCCTGAGCTTTTCTTCATTGCAATTGCACGTGCACGACTCCAATCGGATGAGAGTTTGGCTCCTCTCATTTTTGACCTTGCCAGTGGTGGGGATGCCGCCGCACTTGATGTCGTTAATTGCATTGCAAAGCAGCATGCGATAGATGTCCATGGAATTGCAACGCAACTAAATCTGCAAACGAAGCCGATAACAGTCGTCCGAGCTGGTGGACTACATACTGCCGGATGCGCTGTATTTGATGTGACCTTTGAAGCGGAGCTGAAACTCTTACTTGGTAATGCCAGCGTAAGAGTCTTGGATGTGGCCCCTGTTTTTGGCTCAGTTATCTACTCGGCTAACAAGTACTTTAAAAATCTGCCGGAGAACTTCTCAAGCAATCTCTTAGCTCAAGCACGAAAGGTTAACCTCTGATGAGCATTGTATTAAGTGGCGCATCTCAACTACAGAGTGAGATTAATGCTGCATTCTGGGCAGATAAGTCAGTACCGGAATTATCAATCGAAATCATCGCCACCAAATCGAGCCCATCAAAGTTAGAGGGCTTCACTCTCAACGCTTCGCGTTTAGGCGAGAGAGTCACAGCGACAATCGGTACTTCTGAAGAGCACGCTTTCAGATATGCACTTAACGCATTACTTAAATGGATCAATAGCGGTAGCACAACAATTTCAATGGACGATGGTCCAGATTTTCCAGTCCGTGGCGTAGTTGAAGGGTTTTACGGGAAGGCATGGAGCCATGAGCAGCGCTTACGTGGCTTGAAATTATTTGGCGACTACAACATGAATACATATTTCTTGGCACCGAAAGATGTCCCATGGCAACGCTTCAATTGGCGAACACTCTTTGGAGATGAATTTCTCTCACTCACCGATGAGTTAATTCAGGTGGGTCGTTCACATGCAGTCGATATCGTTGTGTGCGTCTCTCCGGGTCTTTCAGTTAAATACAGCGATCACAATGATGTCATCGCAGTTGTGGACAGATACAAGCAACTCTTCGATCTTGGTGCACGTCATTTTGGACTTTTATGGGATGACATCGCCTGGGAACTCTCACATCCTGAGGATATTGAGGCATATGTTTCAACGGCAGCGGCACATGCCGATTTTAGTAATCGCGTTTGGGCAGAGCTCTTGAAGTTAGATTCAAATCTTAAGTTAACCGTGTGCCCTATGCATTACTCTGGACGCGGCAATGAGCCTTACCTTCTTGAACTTGGACGCCAGCTTCAATCCCGCATTAATCTCATGTGGACCGGACGCTCCATCTGCTCTGAGTATCTAGATATAAGCGATGCCGTTATTTTCGAACGTACAACAATGCGTCCCCCTCTTTATTGGGACAATTTCCCTGTCAATGACGGCAGCATGCAGAAAAGTTTATTCATCGGACCTGTGCGCGGGCGTGAAGTTGGCCTTGAGCGATACTCGGCTGGCTTACTTTCAAATCCAATGGTGCAGTTTGAAATGTCGCAGTTTCCACTATTTACTATTGGTGATTACCTGTGGAACTCTCACACTTATAATGCAGATCAATCATGGGAAGAGTCACTAGTCCACCTGATCAAGGATGATGTAGATCGCTCTTGCCTTCGCGCATTCATGCGAACATCGATGGGTACGGTAGTCGGAGGTGATCCAGCCCCTGATTTAAGGGCTGTGTTTAGAAGAGGTGTAACTGCTTGGCGTAAGGGTGATTTGGTAGAGGCCGGAGATGTTTTTATAAACGCGGGAGAGGAAATGATCGCAAATCATGCCTATCTGTTGAGTCCCTCTTTCTCGCGACCTGAAATAATTTCAGAGATTTCAATGTGGCTGGAGAAATATCTAATTGGCGCCGAGGTGCTTGTCGGACTCGGAGAAATATTGAAGCGATGTAGTTTTGACTCTTCCAAGGGTGCAATCACCGGAACTGCGCTCGAGATAACTGAGCTAGGCGCTTTGACTGAGCGCCTACAGGCACATCGCAAGAATTTATTTGGTGATCAGATTGAAGGTCCTATCAATGAACTTATGGCCGAGTTAGGAAGCTAGCTGATGTCGGGTGTGAATGTTTTTATCGGTGACAGTGTCACCGATTGCGGCCGCGATATAGAGCCACCTTTTGGCGATGGCTATGTCAGGGAAATCGCTCGAAGCGGGGCTCTCAGTGGCGAGATAATTAACGTTGGCACAAGTGGCCATCGTTTAATAGATTTGGAAAATCGTTGG
>CANIBB010000079.1:0-5380 GCA_947465575.1 Actinomycetota bacterium
CCGTGGTGAAGCTCTTCACGGAAGCGGTTAACCATCAGCAGGGCGTAATCAATACCTAATCCGAGCCCTAGGCCAGTAATGAGATTCAGTGCAAAAACGCTCACATTGGTGAACTGGGTCAGGAGATAGATCAAAAAGAATGAGCCCAAGATTGCGCTGACTCCAACAAAGAGGGGCATAGCCGATGCGACCATTGCGCCAAAGACAAAAATCAGCAGCAGAAAAGTTAATGGGATCGCAATGGTTTCGGCGAGAAGTAAGTCCTTCTCGATTTTATGATTAATTGCGTGGGTAATAACGGCACCGCCACCGGCATAGACCTGAAGACCTTGATAGTCGCCATC
Source organism: Actinomycetota bacterium (assembly GCA_947465575.1). Lineage (GTDB taxonomy): Bacteria > Actinomycetota > Actinomycetes > Nanopelagicales > Nanopelagicaceae > Planktophila. The sequence continues at coordinate 345 of CANIBB010000079.1, forward strand.
AAATTGCTCTTGAATAGTTGCACCAATGGCGCTGAAACCTTTGAAGTCATTTGATTTTAGATCGGCATAGACGAGAATAAATCCGGCCTTTCCATCGGTTGAGCGCATCGTTGGTGCGCCGCCTGTAGACCAGTAAGAGTATGTTTTAGAAACGCCCTTTATTTTTTGGATCTCTTTTTCAAGTGCACTCGCGTTAGCGATAACCTGGGCATCATCAACGTTTGTTTTCGAGTCTACGACTAAGGTAACGATTGGTTCTTGAACTTTAAACTTCTCAATAATGTATGTAGTTGCCTGGGCCGACTCACTCTTGGGATCTGAATACCCGCCGCTATCTAGTTTTCCAAATGCTAATGATCCAATTCCGCCTGCCGTGAGCGTTATGAGCATAAAGAGGACGAGAACACTCTTCTTGTGGGCGACAATGAACGCACCTAGCTTCTCAAACACCTTTTAACCCCGACCTTCTACCTCTAGACTTATAACCATGAGCGAACTCTTTCCAACTATCACAACCGATGAGATCGATCCTGATGCAGCGGCCGAAGCGGCAAAGCGCGACGAAGAAATCAAATCAGATAAGCCGCCTCACCACGAAGATTAATCGCTCTTAGCTGCCGGCGCGACTGGAGCTGCGGGAGCAGGAGTTGTACTTTCGCTCACACTCTTCTTTTTAACAGAGTCTGTTTTATAAAACCCCGAACCTTTAAAGACCACACCAACTGCTGAATAAATCTTTCGGATCTCTCCCTTGCACTCAGGACACTGAGTGAGTGAATCATCGGAAAATGATTGAAAGGCTTCGAACTCATGAGAGCAGGCAGTACATGCATATTGGTACGTAGGCATAATTGGCTCCAAGTTCAAGAAAACCCCTCGGTGGGGGTAGATGGCAAGTCTAAAGAAGTGGCACGATAGGGTCGAATCGAGATGAAAGTACGAGGGATTAAGTTGAAAATCAGAGGCCTGGCAGTGCTCCTCATCATCCTTTCATGCCTAGGCGTGGCTACCGCCTCGGCAAACTCGCTCATCACCACGTCTCCCATTGGAGGTTCAACGCTTACAACACCGCCAAATTCTGTAACGCTAACAACACAGATTGATTTGATAGTAGATGCAAATGAATTGATGGTCACTGACCCATCCGGCATACGCGTTGATGATGGAACAATTACAGTCGATGGAGTGACCGCTTCAATTGGATTAAAACCACTCGTCGAATCTGGAATTTATAAAGTCTCTTACACTCTTTACTCTGAGGGTGAAGTTCCATTACAAGGTTCATTTACATTTAATTTCTCTGCTCCGAGTGTGATAACACCAGCGGAGCCAACACCAACGCCGACACAGTCACAAACTCCTGCCAGTAGCAGTTGGGGAACGAATGTTTTCATCATTGCATTATTAGTAGTAGCTTTTTTTGTTTTAATTGGTCTTGCACTGTATGCGCGAAAACTCTTTAGGGACAGATGATCGCTTTCAGCGTTATCTTCAAATATTTATCTTTAATTGGAGCTTTCACAACTATAGGAACTCTGCTTGCGATGGCCTTCCTACTTCTAGATACCGAGGGCAAACTTTCCACGCAAGCTGAAAAACTTCGTCGGCTGCTCTGGGTATGCGCTTTAGTCTGGTCGCTTGGAAGTTTTGGCACAATAATCTTTACCCTTGCTTCAATATTAGATCAATCAGTTTCAGTTGCACTAGATCCAACGATTCTTAGATCATTTGTTACGCAGATAACCTTGGGCCAGTATCTACTCTTTCAAGCGTTAGTAGGTTTAGGGGTAGCAGCGCTGGCATTTCGTGTAAAGAAAATTCTCTCGACCGTATTTCTCTTGATTTTTTCGCTCGTAGGATTGGTTGTACCTATATTTCAAAGCCACTCTGCCTCAAGTGGCTCACATGGCTTAGCAATTGGGTCGTTAGTAATACACGTTGGAGCACTTTCTCTATGGGTGGGTGGCGCTATAGCAATAGCTCTTCTTGATCCAGAGGATCGTCCAATTGCAGTACCCCGCTTTAGCGAAATAGCTTTGTGGTCACTTATTGCCGTTGTTGTAAGTGGCAGCGTTAACGCTTGGGCTCGACTGGATTTTCAAGGAGCATGGAATACGGCCTATGCCTATGTAGTCATTGCCAAGATTGCGATGACATTGGTGCTCATTACAATCGGCTACTTACACCGTACTAATTTAGCAAAGCGCGATCGTATCGATTGGCTTGGATTTGGTCGTTTAATATTTGCTGAAGTGCTCATCATGATTGTTACCGTAGCTATGGGGGCATGGCTCTCATCTAACCAAGCACCCGAGCGCCCTACACCTCCAAAATTTGACCCAGCCATTGCCGTCTCTGGAATTTCAACACCGCCGGCACCAACCTGGAACCGAATTTTCTTTAGCTATGAGCCCGATGCTTTAATGATTGGTCTTTTAATTACCGCTGTTGCCTTGTATGTAAAGGGAGTAATGGTGTTAACAAGGAGAGGCGATAAGTGGCCTGTCGGACGCACTATCGCATTTGGATTGGGTATTGCGGCAATTGATTTTGCAACAAGCGGTGGCCTTGGGCTGTATGCGCACTTTGCTTTTTCGTATCACATGGTTGCGCACATGATCTTGGGAATGATTGCGCCGATTGGAATCGTGCTAGGTGCGCCGATTACTCTCGCACTACGAACATTGCCACAAGGACGCACTAAAGATGAACGAGGTGTTCGTGGAACTCTTCTAGCAGAACTGCACTCCAAATTGGCGATTTTTTATACTAATCCAATCGTTGCACTCGCATTCTTTGATGGCTCACTCTTTGCTCTCTACTTCACAGATTTATTCGGGTCAATGATGCAGAGCCATGTCGGCCATCTCTTTATGAACATACATTTCATTCTGGCCGGACTCCTCTTCTTCCATGTAATTATCGGCGTCGACCCAAATCCGCGGAGAATTCCGCACTTAGTTCGAATCGTTATCGTTTTTGCGGCCATGAGTATCCACGCATTTTTCTCGGTGGCCCTAATGTCATCAACAACTTTGATTGACCAGGGTTACTTTGCATCCCTTAAAACTCCGTGGCTCACCGACCTCTTGGCAGATCAACAGCTAGGCGGATCAATAGGTTGGGCGATGGGGGAAATTCCAATCATCTTGGCCTTGGTTGCAACATTTATTAGCTGGGTAAAAGATGATTCTCGTGAGGTAAAGCGTTTGGATAGAAATAATGCAAGGGCTGCAGCTATGGGCCTGCCCGATGATTTGGCGCAGTACAACCGATATCTGCAAGAGTTAGCCGAACATGATAGAAAAGAACCCTAATGGAAAATCTATTTGCCCTACCAAGTGAATATAAAGAACTGCGCGCTAGCGTGCGGTCATTATCTGAAAAAGAGATCGCCCCTTTCGCACATGACGTGGACGAGTCCCATCGCTACCCACAAGAGGCCGCCGATGCACTTCAAAAAGCTGGATTAAGTGCAGCTCATGTACCGACAGAATTCGGCGGAGATGGCGCAGATGCACTGGCCACGGTCATTATTATTGAAGAAGTCGCACGCGTCTGCGGTGCATCATCGCTGATACCTGCAGTTAACAAGCTCGGTTCATTGCCGTTGATTTTAGGTGGAAATGCTGAACAGAAAAAGCGATGGCTCCCACAGTTAGTTTCAGGCAAAGGATTCTCGTACTGTCTTTCTGAATCTGACGCTGGCTCAGATGCATCGGCGCTTCGCACCAAAGTCGAGCGAGATGGTGATGGTTGGATTCTTAACGGCAGCAAAAAATGGATTTCTAATGCTGGAGTCTCCGAGTTTTATACGGTCATCGCGCAGGGAGATCCAACTCTTGGCTCCAAAGGAATTACTGCCTTCATTGTTGAAAAATCAGATCCTGGTATCTCGTTTGGCTCGCCTGAAAAGAAGATGGGGTTTAGGGGCTCTCCAACGCGCGAGGTCTACTTTGATGACGTGCGATTAAGTGATGATCGGCGAATAAGTGAAGTTGGTGCTGGCTTCACGCTTGCAATGAATACCTTAGATCACACGCGGATCACAATTGCAGCACAGGCATTAGGGCTGGCTCAAGGCGCCCTCGATGTTGCGACGAAGTATTCGCATGAGCGCAAACAGTTCGGAAAAGAGATTTTTGATTTTCAAGGCGTTCAGTTTATGTTGGCAGATATGGCGATGAATGTAGAAGCTGCCCGCCAACTAACCTATGCCGCTGCAGTTAAAAGCGAGAACAATGAAAAGGATTTGCGTTTTTTCTCAGCCGCTAGCAAATGCTTTACGAGCGACATGGCGATGAAGGTTACTCAGGATGCGATTCAGGTGCTTGGTGGATATGGATATGTATCTGATTACCCAGTTGAGCGAATGATGCGCGATGCAAAGCTGACACAGATCTATGAAGGAACAAATCAAATTCAACGAATAGTTATGGCACGCAATCTTCCAGAGTTTAAGCTTTAAATCGAACGACAATCGATGGTGTAGCGGCGGCATTGAGTGCAATGTCATGTGATTCGCGAGGCAGGCTTTGACCCGTTAATTCACCGGCATGCACTAATCCGATTTTCCACCCTGGAAGATGCGCGAGGGCACGGTCATAAAACCCCCCACCTTGACCCAACCTAAAACCTTCCTGGTCAATATGTAGTGCGGGAACAACCATTACATTGATCCCACTTAAATCAGTTACGGGAAGACCGATTGGCTCAGAGAGTTTCTTCGTAACTTTAAGTTGGCTTTCATCACCATTCCATTCAATCCACTCAAGAACTTCGCCATTTACACGTGGGAGCAATAGGCGCTTACCATCACGCAGGAAGGCCTTATTGATTTCAGTCGTACTTGGCTCAACACCATATGAAAAATACGAGGCTATTGTCGATGCAGCGAGAATTTCGGGGGACTGCAAAATAACATTAAAATTTGAGGGTATGAATTTTTGGATCCGCTCGCGGCGTAACCTCTCACGTAACTCTTTCTTAACTGTGCTCTGATTCATCTACTTCTCCCAGTAATTCGCGGGGCTAAA
>CANIBB010000080.1:0-5320 GCA_947465575.1 Actinomycetota bacterium
CGTGACTACCTAGTTGCAAGTGGATGGGATAGAAATAGCCCACCCCCTGAACTACCGGCAGAGATCGTAGAAAAGACGGCGGCACGATATGAAGAGGCTTTTTTCCGTTTAACTGGCAGCAAGTTCTAACACAAGGAGCGTATGACAATGGCAATAATCGTGGTCGATGTGATGTTAAAACCCGAGATTCTCGACCCACAAGGAAATGCCGTTGCATCTGCGCTGCCTCGACTTGGCTTCACTTTTGCCAAGTCTGTGCGCCAGGGAAAGAGATTTGAAATTGAAGTTGAGGGCGAGCCAACAGCTGCGCAACTGGCCGAAGTTGAGAAGGCTGCAGAAGTTTTATTATCTAATCCAGTTATTGAAAGCTATGCAGTAAGAGTTGATAAGTAATGCGCGTTGGAGTCATAACATTTCCAGGAACATTAGATGATCGCGACGCCGCACGTGCCGTCAATGTCGGTGGCGCCGAGGCAGTTGCCCTTTGGCACGCCGATGCAGACTTAAAGAAGGTTGATGCGGTTATCTTGCCCGGTGGATTTTCATACGGAGATTATCTTCGCTGTGGTGCCATCTCACGCTTTGCCCCTGTAATGAAGTTGGTCATTGAAGCCGCAGGCAAAGGAATGCCAGTTCTTGGCATCTGCAACGGTTTTCAAGTTCTCTGTGAATCGCATTTATTGCCAGGAGCTTTAACCCGCAACTCGGATCTTCATTTTATATGTCGTGATCAAGAGATTGAGATTACAAATAACACCACAGCCTGGACCACTTCATTTTCCGTTGGAGAGAAAATTACTATCCCGCTAAAAAATGGTGAAGGATCTTTTCAATGTGATGATCAAACTCTGGCCAAACTTGAGGGTGAGGGCCGAGTGATTGCGCGCTATGTGGGAGAAAATCCCAATGGCTCTCGCAATTTAATCGCCGGGATTACGAATGAGCGCGGAAATGTAGTTGGCCTTATGCCCCACCCAGAGCACGCTATCGACCCATTAACTGGGCCGTCAGCGCAAGGTCTTGGCTTCTTTACATCTATATTGAATGCGATGGTGAAGTAATGTCACTAGATACCGTCGCCATTGCCGAATCAACCCCCGATAACAAACAACCATTTGCCGAGCTCGGTTTAAAGTCTGATGAGTATGCACGTATTAAAGAGATTTTAGGACGTCGTCCTACTTCATCAGAGTTAGCGATGTACTCAGTAATGTGGTCAGAGCACTGTTCATATAAATCATCTAAAGTGCATCTAAAGCAGTTCGGCGACAAAGCCCCAAAGTCCGATGCGCTTTTAGTTGGAATTGGTGAGAACGCAGGAGTAGTCGATGTGGGCCAGAGCTATGCAGTTACTTTTAAGATCGAATCACACAACCATCCATCTTTTGTTGAGCCATATCAAGGGGCGGCAACAGGAGTCGGTGGAATTGTTCGCGATATTTTAACAATGGGTGCGCGCCCAATTGCAGTGATGGATCCGCTTCGCTTTGGTCCCGCCGATGCCCCAGACACACGCCGCGTACTACCTGGAATCGTTGCAGGTGTTGGTGGTTATGGAAACTGTTTAGGTCTGCCTAATATCGGCGGCGAAATTGTCTTTGATGAAACTTATGCAGGTAATCCATTGGTTAACGCCCTATGTGTTGGTGTAATGAAGCACAGCGATATTAAATTAGCTAAAGCGGCAGGTGCTGGAAACTTAGTAGTTTTGTTTGGGGCAAAAACCGGTGGCGATGGAATCGGTGGAGTATCAGTCCTAGCCTCTGAAACTTTTGGTGCGGGTGGGTCAACCAAGCGTCCAAGTGTCCAAGTCGGAGATCCATTTGTAGAAAAGATCTTGATTGAGTGTTCACTTGAAATCTTCGCCGAGGATTTAGTAATTGGAATACAAGATCTTGGCGGGGCGGGATTATCCTGCGCAACGAGTGAATTAGCTTCAGGCGGTTCGGGTGGCATGAAAGTAGCGCTAGATAAGGTCCCATTGCGTGACCCATCACTCTCTCCTGAAGAGATATTGATGTCAGAGTCACAAGAGCGTATGTGTGCAATCGTCGAACCACACAAACTTCCGCGATTCTTAGAGATTTGCAAAAAGTGGGATGTCACCGTGACCGCTATTGGTGAAGTAACCGATGGTGAGCGATTAGTAATTACATGGAACGGCGAAACGATTGTGGACGTTCCACCACGTACCGTGGCCCACGATGGTCCGGTATATAACCGTCCAATGGCACAACCTGCTTATATTGAAGAGGTTAATTCTCAAAAAGTAATAGTTCCGATTCCAAGCAGCGCCGATGAAATCAAAGCTGCGGTATTAAAACTTGCAGCTGCTCCTAATTTGGCCGATAAAACTTGGGTGACTTCCCAATACGATAAATATGTTCAAGGAAATACGATTCAATCACAGCCCGATGATTCTGGAATGGTTCGAATAGATGAGACAACTCATTTAGGCGTTGCAATTTCAACAGATGCGAATGCAAACTGGTCATATCTAAATCCATATGAAGGTGCAAAGTTGGCGCTTGCTGAGGCGGCACGAAATATTGCAACGGCCGGTGCACGTCCATTAGCAGTCACTAACTGCCTTAATTTTGGTTCACCTGAAGATCCAGGCGTGATGTGGCAGTTCGCCGAATCAGTGCGTGGATTGGCAGATGGATGCTTAGAGATGGGGCTGCCAGTTACAGGTGGCAACGTCTCTTTCTATAATCAAACCGGCAGCGTTGCCATCTTGCCGACACCAGTAATTGGAGTCTTGGGTGTAATTCAAGATGTTCGCACACGCACACCGATGAGCTTTGATATCGCCGGGTTGGATTTATATCTTCTCGGTGAAACACATGAAGATTTAGCGGGCAGTGAGTGGGCCTTCTTACATTCTCAACGTATGGGTCAATCACCTACAGCTGATTTAGCCCGTGAAATGCGGCTTATTGAGCTTCTTCTAGCTGGGCATGCATCCAAACTCTTTACCGCCGCTCATGATTTAAGTCAGGGTGGATTATCTGCAGGTTTAACTGAAATGGTTCTCCGTTACTCGGTTGGCGCAACGATCACTTTAGAAAACGCAGGAGTTGACCTTCTGAGTGAATCACCTGGGCGAGTGGTTGTGGTGGTAGAGAACCACAAGGGAGCTGAACTCAAAGCGCTTGCAGCGAAGTTCGCAATTGCATTAACACGAATCGGTACAACGGGCGGGGAATCATTAACAATCAATGATTGCGTTATTGAACTTGGCGAACTTCGCACCGCGCATACTTCGACCTTTCCTAGGTTGTTTGGCTGATAGCGGTGAGAGATTCTAAGATTTTGGAAGAGGTCAAAAGTACATTGGCACTTCTGACGGCTAAGGCACCGGGACGGGCAATTGAGGTACGCATACCTCCATATGCGGCAGTTCAATGTGGTGACGGTCCGACACATACGCGTGGAACCCCTGCAAATGTTGTAGAGATGGATGCTCATACGTGGCTTGCACTTGCCTCTGGGGAAACGACGTGGATTAACGCTCTCAATAGCGGCGCAATCACCGCTTCAGGAGTCCGTGCCGATTTAACTGAGTACTTACCGCTTAGGATTAACGCATGAGCAGGCGCCCCGATGGATTGTTAAATCACAACGTCTTGGATGCAGACAAGGGCCCACAAGACGCGTGCGGAGTATTTGGTGTTTGGGCACCTGGAGAAGAAGTAGCAAAGCTCGCATTTTATGGTCTATATGCACTGCAACACCGCGGGCAAGAGTCTGCCGGAATTGCTACAAGTGATGGAGAGAGAATCCTTGTCTATAAAGACATGGGATTGGTTTCACAAGTCTTTACAGAAAGTGATCTTGCAACCCTGCCTGGTGATTTAGCAATCGGACACTGCCGCTACAGCACAACGGGGTCGAGCACATGGGTTAATGCCCAGCCAACTCTGCGCCCAACTAAGTACGGAACACTAGCTTTAGCCCATAACGGCAACCTAACTAATACCGGCGATCTGGCCGAACTCGTTCAGAAACTAGAGCCAACAATTGGCCGCGATCGTGGAGCAACCACAGATACTGAAATTATGACGGCGCTTATCTCTTTGCAAAATGAAAAGAATGTTGAGGCAAGTGCGATTGCAGTTCTTCCACAGCTCGAAGGTGCCTTCTCTCTAGTATTTATGGATGAACATACTTTGTATGCCGCGCGTGATCGACATGGAGTTCGCCCCTTAGTTCTTGGAAAACTAGAGACTGGCTGGGTAGTTGCATCCGAGAGCGCCGCCCTTGATATTGTCGGTGCAGCTTTTGTGCGCGAAATCGAGCCCGGTGAGTTTATTGCCATCGATGAAAACGGTGTGCGCTCACAGAAATGGGCAGTGGCAGAACCAAAGGGATGTCTTTTTGAATATGTCTACCTTGCCCGTCCAGATACATTAATCGCAGGACAGGGAATTCATGCAACACGTGTTGCCATTGGAGTTCGCTTAGCTAAAGAGGCACCAGTTGAAGCAGATTTAGTTATTCCAGTTCCAGAGTCTGGAACCCCTGCTGCGATTGGATATGCAAAGGGATCTGGAATTCCATTCGGAATCGGACTGGTAAAGAACTCATATGTTGGCAGAACTTTTATTCAACCTTCACAAACCATTCGACAACTTGGTATTCGCTTAAAGTTAAATCCACTACGTGAAATCATTGAAGGCAAACGCATTGTTGTTGTCGATGACTCAATTGTGCGCGGCAATACGCAACGAGCAATTGTTCGAATGTTACGCGAAGCCGGTGCCCGCGAAATCCATGTACGCATCTCCTCGCCTCCAGTTAAGTGGCCATGTTTTTATGGAATCGATTTTGCAACGCGCGCAGAGCTCATTGCCAGTGGACTTGAAGTCGAAGAGATTCGTCGCTCTATTGGCGCCGATTCTCTAGGCTACGTCTCGCTCGAAGGACTCATCGAATCCACTCAAATTGAAGATAAAAAGCTCTGTTCTGCATGTTTTACAGGCCTTTACCCAATACGCATTCCTGCCGATATGTCTGAGGGCAAAATGCGGCTTGAAATTACCGAAGTTCACGGACATTAAATGAGCACGTACAAAGATGCAGGCGTTGATATCGATGCGGGAGATCGCGCGGTAGAGCTCATGAAGGCATCGATTGCAAAGGCAACACGGCCAGAGGCAATGGGTGGCATTGGTGGTTTTGCAGGGCTCTTTGATGCGAGTGCTCTCAAGAATATGAAGCGACCACTTCTTGCAACATCAACGGATGGCGTTGGTACTAAAACTGAAATTGCACGCGCAATGGGCAAGTACGACACGATCGGTGAAGATTTAGTTGC
>CANIBB010000081.1:0-5274 GCA_947465575.1 Actinomycetota bacterium
AAAGCTTCGGCAAGCTCACGCTCTCCATCACGGTTTACATCATCGATAACGATCACTGCACGGGGTGAAAGGCGTCCTATTAATTCAGAGAGGGCAGGCTTGCGGGCATTCGGATTCTTAGATCCTGGGGGTCCATCAACAATCAAGAGGTCAATTCGCTTTAAATCATTGAACTTTGAAGTGTCATACCAATCAACTCCTGAAACATGTGGCGCAAGCTCAGCTACCCGGATTTCAACTCCGCGAACGCTGTGGGTTTTCAATAATTCACGCGTCTTGTCTGCAAACTCTTCCGAGTTATCCATGCTGATAATTTTCTTAGCGCCAGATTTAGCAACTATGAGAGTCGATACACCTGAGCCAAGCTCAACAACTAACCGAGGTTTATGTATTCGCACTAAGTCAGCGATAGTCAAAAGGAGATCAGGTGATGCCGCCCAACTTCTCGTGGGTGGAATTGGAGCGGAAAATTTAAGCAGCGCAACTAACTGTGAAAAAGCCTCACCTTGGCGATACGACTGCAAAACGGAGGCTTTAATATCTTTAGTGGCGGCGGTTATCTCACGTGAAATGCGCTCAAACTTTGATGAGGTTTTCTGATGTAGTGCCCTTAGAGATCTTACGCAGTACGCGGTTCCAACCAGCAGCGCCGCCAGAAGGATGATTTGGAGTGTTTGCATTGTTTAAGTCTAAGTGCGAGGAAGTTGAACTTCAATCGCTAAACCGCCCAGGTCGCTCTTTCTCAAAGTAAGTACCCCTTGATGTCGCTCAATAACGGCGCTCATGATGCTCAAACCCAGACCGCTGCCACCGCTTTCGCGCGAGCGAGATCGATCAAAGCGTTTTAATCCTTGAATCTTCTCTCCATATGATTGAGAGGGCAAGCCAACCCCACCATCTTCAATAATGAGTTTGATCTCTCTTGCGCTTTGAAGGGTGATTCGCACCGGAACATCGGGCAGGGTATGGATTCTGATATTTGCGAGTGCATTTGTGATAAACCGCTGTAAATATTTCTCTGATCCATTCAGAATTACGGAATCCTCGATATGGACTTCTAGTGGGTGCGTGGAAGCGATTATCTCAAAATCTTTGACACTATCCGTTAGAAGTTCCGAGAGATCTACTGCTGAAAACTCATCGACTTTTTCTTCGCCTAATTCGGCCAACATGAGGAGGTCGGCAATGAGCGACTCCATTCGTTTGATTTCGCTATTGAGGCGGTTAAATGCCATCGCTTCGCGTTCCTGCTCTAATTGCTTACCCTCCAGCAGTTCGGCATATCCCTTTACAACTGTCAAAGGAGTTCTTAACTCATGCGCGGCATCGCCCAAAAACTCCTGCATTTTTTCGCGCTGAGAGCGCTCCATGGCGAGGGCGCCTGATCGATTAATCAGAATAGATATAAATGATGCAATAGTGTTTGCAAAAATGATAAACAGCAATAGTCGCCAGAGATTTGTCTGCAAATTACTAGAGATATCGGTAAGCGGTGCTGCAATAACTAACTGTTCGCCCTCAGGAATATGAATATGGCGGATCTGAAGCTTATCTGGGCCATTGAGTACAGCCTTTCTAGATTGTTTTAATATCGCAATTTCACCGGTGGGTGCCATAAAGGCAACTGTCATATCAAAGTTATTTTGCTCAACACTTAGAAGGGCTGCAGCTATCGGATCCCCTGGACTTAGTTCAACATCTAAAGCAACTGTTTTTAAATGGTCATTGACTACCGAAATCTCTGATTGATAGGAGCCCCATACTGCAAAGCCTCCGATGAGGAGTGAGAGGATTGAGGTAACCGTAATAGTTGCAAAGATTTGTCGAGTTTTATCCTTCATTAAACCTGTTTAGGTTCCTGAATCTGAAAACCTACTCCACGAACTGTTTTGATGCCCTCGAATCCATCTCGGTGAAACTTCTTGCGTAAGTATGAAATGTAGGTATCAGTAACGGTGCTCTCGGATTCAAAGGTGATACCCCAGACCTCATCTAGCAAGAGCTTCTTGCTAAGTACGCGACCTTTTTTCTCCATGAGAATCTGCAATAGCCGATACTCAGTAGGTGAGAGATCAATCTCTTCGCCATTGAAAGTCACGCAATGTTGTTCGTCGTCAATCGTAATCGGCCCACATGTCAGAAGTGTTGGAGCAGTTGTAGACTTATATGAGCGACGCAAAATCGCCTTAATCCGCAGGACTAGCTCTTCGATTCCAAAGGGCTTGATAACATAATCATCAGCGCCGATCTTTAAGCCGCGTGCAATGTCAGTCTTATCTTCTCGAGCAGTAAGCATTAAAACTGGAGTTAAGTCATTAGTGCTCCTCAAGCGCTCAACGAGTTCGAATCCATCCATCAAGGGCATATTGATATCTATCACCATCAACACTGGTTTATTAGTACGCAGAAGCGTCAGTGCTGCCATGCCATCGCCTGCCTCAACGGTCTCAAAACCGGCGATGCTTAAGGTGTCGCGCAGGAGGGCCCGGACCCCAGGCTCATCGTCAACGATCATTATCAGTTCGCCCATGGCCCCACTCTTTCATGTGTGGGCGCCCTTGCCAATTGGCACGGGCTTTAAATACACGTTTCACAGAAAAAACACAACCTAGTAGGCCATCATGAAGCCATGAAGTTCCGACTTGTGGCAGGGCTAACCCTCTCTGTTCTCATTTTTATCATCGCAACTCCTGCATCCAACGCCGATTCCACGCCTTCGCCATCGCCTTCGCCATCGTCGACTCCGCTAACTGCGATTGAGCAGTACAAATTGGATGTGGAAATATATAGAACTCAAGTAGCTGCACGTAAACTGGAGCGCGAAGAAATAGCTAAAGAGTTCATGGCCAAGGTGGAAGCAGCTAACAGCTTTGCAGACAAAGCGTTATTAAAGGCAAAAACAAAATCTGAAATACGTTCGATTAATGCTCAACAGAAAACTGCAATCGCATTAGCCATTGCCATTAAAGAGGCGGCGCTTTCGGAGATGGGACCCGCCCCATTAGAGCCTGTTAAGCCAGTCAAGCTAGAGCCGCTCAAATCAAGCAAGCCAGAGTCAAGCAAGTCCAGCAAGCCAGAGTCTAGCAAGAGCCCTGAAGCCACAACGGCAAAGAAAACAAAATCTCCTAAAGCCAGCCCCTCTTCTTCTTAATCTTTGACTTGGCTATCGTTTAGCCATGAAAAGATTTAATAAATGGCTTGCACAAAAAATTATAAATGGCGTTGCAACAATGTGGTGCGCTTATCTCTTTACGGCGATTGCTTTCATATCCCTTCCCAAGGCGATTGCATCACGCGATTCGATCGTAATTATTTCCTGGCTCGCACAGACCTTCTTGCAATTAGTCTTGCTCTCGATAATTATGGTGGGTCAAAAGGTCCAAGCCATGAACCTTGAAAACACGATTAATGAGACCCATTCGGCAGCAATAGCAGAGTTCGAACTTGCAAAAGAGGCCCGCACCTTGGCACATCAGGAGCTGCGCGCGCTTCACTCCATCTCGCAAGATATGCATAAGTTAATGAAAGAGGTCGAAGCCAAGATTGCGCCGTAAATCGTTATAGAAGCGCAACCTTCTTTGGCTCCTTTCAGGTTTGTTACATTGTTAGGCCTTCTCTGCGTGAAATAGGTTTAGCGCTATGAAATCTACGCCGTGGTGGAAAGAAGCGGTGATCTATCAGATTTATCCCCGCTCCTTCTATGACAGCAATGGTGATGGGGAGGGCGATTTAGCCGGAATTACATCCCACCTTAAGTACGTGCAGGAGCTTGGAGTCGATGCAATCTGGCTCAGCCCCTTCTACACATCCCCTAATAAAGATGGCGGCTACGATGTCGCAGATCCCCGAGATGTTGATCCACGTTATGGCGATTTAGAGGATGCAAAAACACTCATTAATAAAGCACATGAGTTAGATCTTCGCGTGATAGCCGATATTGTTCCAAATCACTTCTCTGATCAACATGAATGGTTTAAGGCCGCTCTAAAATCTGGACGCGGATCACCTGAGCGAAGTCGCTTTCACTTTTATGATGCAAAGCCAGATGGCACACCGCCCAATAACTGGATATCACTCTTTGGCGGAGCTGCCTGGACTCAAGTAGATGATGGCCAGTTCTACCTGCACTTATTTGACTCCTCCCAGCCTGACTTAAATTGGGAGAACGCAGAAGTTAATGCCGATTTCGAAACAACTCTGCGCTTTTGGCTAGATCTTGGGATTGATGGTTTTCGAATTGACGTGGCACATGGTCTTGTTAAAGAAAATATCCATGCAAATCACCCAGATCCTAAGGGCTTGAGTGATGCTCTTCGCTTAGATGTTGAGATGGATACAGATGTACGTAACGCGCTTTTAGAGTCAGTTCCATATTTTGATCGCCAAGGCGTGCATGATATTTACCGCAAGTGGCGAAAGATTTTTGACTCATATGGTGCGCGTGATGTGATGGCAGTTGCCGAAGCCTGGGTACATCCGCCAGTTAATGCCACGCGATATGTACGTGCCGATGAGCTTCATCAAGTCTTTAACTTCGACCTTCTGACTGCGCCTTTTCAAAGTGATTATTTATTCGAAGTAATTGATAGATCTAACCAACTCAATGCAACGGTTAATGCGCTTCCAACATGGGCGTTGAGCAACCACGACTCCCCCCGTGTCGCATCTCGATTGGGCGCTCTTGAATCCCAAGCCCTTGCACTCTTCGTTTTCGCACTGCCCGGTTCGGCCTATATCTTTGCCGGTCAAGAGTTAGGACTACCCGATGGAGAGTTGCACGACTCCGATCGCCAAGATCCATCATTTATTCGCTCAAAGGGTGCAATAAAAGGTCGCGATGGTGCGCGCGTACCATTGCCGTGGAGCGGGAATTCAACACCATTTGGTTTTACATCGGGTACTCCCTGGCTTCCGATTAATCAATCTTGGAAGTCTTTAAGTGTTGAAAATCAGAGCTCAGATTCAAAAAGTGTCCTCAATCTCTACCGAAGCGCCATGGCTCTGCGCACAGAGCACTTAACTGGAGCTGGCGCTATTGAGTGGCTGGAATCGCCATTGCATGGATCAATGAGAGAAGGGGTTTTAGTTTTCAAACGTGGATTAGTCACAATTGTGATGAATCTTTCAGAGCAAATCCTTGAAGTCGATTACTCTGGCCGAATAATTCTCCAGAGTTCGGGAGATGTGGATTCTCGCAATGGAAAGCACAACGTTCCAGCGCGCTCAACGGCATGGATTCTTAACTAACTGACACAATACGCACCATGGAATCTA
>CANIBB010000082.1:0-5248 GCA_947465575.1 Actinomycetota bacterium
GGGTATCCAGCACTTGTTGTGTAGCCGTCGATAATCCATAAGACTTTTCCATCAACTAAAGCAGGATACGGATCTCCATCGAGAGTTAACCATGGTGCAACTTTTGCTACACGCTCACGAGGGTTACGTTCGAAGAGAATCTTTGAATCTTTATTAATGAGTGAAGAGAGCAAGAGTTTTTGCTCTTGATACTTAAGAGCGAAGACTAATTTATTAATCAGTGATCCAACCGGAACACCGCCTGTCCCCGTGTAGGTGTAATTCTTTTGACCATTAGCCGAGGTGTCATCTGGATAATCGAATTCAACGGGAGTATCGGTTTTAACGCCACCAATAATTGAGTAATCAGGAACATTTTCTCCGAAATAAATTCGTGGCTGAAAATCACCTAGACCTTTTGTTGGTGGTAAATCACCAACGGCAAATGATGGCTTTCCATCTGCATCACGTGTGTTTCCGTATGCGGCAACAAAACCAAAACCGTGAGTGTAGACAAGGTGATCGTTAATCCAGTTTCGTGAAGGGTTACCCGCGATATTTAGTTCGCGCACTGCAACAATTGTGTCCCTCTTAACGCCATCGACCATATAGCGATCTACATCGAGTGAGTCTGGGAATGTGTAATAAGGCTTAATCTGCTGGAGTTGGCGGAAAGTAGCTGGAAGTACGTTCGGATCCATTAATCGAATATTTGCAATCGTTGCAGCATCTTTAGATAGTTGGCCTGCAGATGTAGTCAACGTGGCCTGATAGTCGCTCACCTGAACATCATCTAGACCGTAAGCGGTGCGTGTTGCATCGATATTGCGCTGAATAAATGGTGCCTCTTTGGAAGACTCACTTGGCTTGACTTGGAACTGTTGGATTGCACCGGGGTAGATTCCTGCAATCAAAACCGATGAGATAACAAGAAGTGCCGTGCCCGCGGCGGGAAGAACCCATGAGCGGCGAACGATATTTGCAAAAAATAGAAGCGCGCAGACAACTGCAATCGCGGCCAATATTGCCTTGGCGGGCAGAACGGCATTTACATCGGTGTATGTAAGTCCAGTTATTAACTTGCTCTCTTTTAATGCAAGGGCATAGCGATCAAACCAGTATGCAACGGCCTTTAATAGAACAACTCCACCAAGGAGGACGGAGAGTTGTACGCGCGCTGCAACTGTAGTTCTATCTTCACGAACCTGTAAGCGAATTCCGCCATATAGGTAATGAACAACTGCAGATGCGATAATCGAAAGAACTAGAGTTGAGATTCCCCATGCAATAAGAGTCTGCCAAAAGGGCAGACGGAATGCGAAGAAAGATATATCCATATTGAACTGTGGATCTTTGACTCCGAAAGTAGTGGAGTTCTTAAATAGCAGCCACGTTGACCATAACATTGAGCCCGATGTTCCTGCGAAATAGAAGAGCACAACGCTCAATCCAAGAACGACCCATCGCTTAATTGGCTCGATTTGAGCACGGTAACGTTCAAGATTATCGGCCTCAATACTCATTGGAACGTAAAGCGGACGACGCTTATAAGCGACGATGATATTAAGAAGAATCATCGATGCTGTGATTAAGCCAGCTACAACGAAGAGCACAACTTTCGTGATTAAAACCGTTGACCAGACCGAAGTGAAGTTTACGGATTTAAACCAGAGCCAATCGGCGTAGAAACCGCTCATTGAGACAAGGGCAATGCCAATAGCGACCAGAATTGCGATTGTTATTGTCAGGGGACTGCGACGGCGATTGAAGTTGAACTGGGGGGCTGCATTAGTCATGGGATAACGCTAGCGCACCGCAAGCAGGCCCACTTCTCGAGTTTGTGAGCAGCTCCACAAACTCGCCGCACTCACCTGTGTTGGTAGAAACGTGAGGGGGACGTGAAAAACCTGCCTTAACCCTCTACGTCAAGTGCCGCAATGGCATCGGAAAGCGTTGCCACGATTACCACCTTTAACCCTTTGGGCGGCCTAGTAATCTCACTTTGATTTCCAATAGGGGCTAAAAATATCTCTGCTCCAGCTTTATGTGCTGCAATTATCTTCTCGTTTATCCCACCGATTGCTCCCACTGTTCCATCGATGGTGATCGTGCCAGTGCCGCCAATATGGCGGCTCTTTAAAATATCCTCAGGCGTCAGAAGCTCGATGACTCCTATCGCAAAGATCATTCCACCGCTTGGGCCACCCGTTTGTTTCACATCGAAGGCAATATTTTTTTCGATGAGTTTATTCTCAGTGACGCCAAAATCTGGGTTTGCCTTTAGAAATGAAAAGGCCGCTCCGATCGCCCTGCTTTGTGAACTTGTCATATCAACTTCGGCGGCTTTTTCCTCAGATTCATTTGTCGCTCCGGGTGGATAAATAGCGGCGCGGGGATAGACGACCTCATCACTTCGAAGCCATGAATAGAGAATCTCAGGTCCGATAATCCAATTGTTGGGATTGGTCACTCGGACCGACATTAAATCTAGACGCCCTGTAGCTGGATAGGATTTTTGATTTTCAACGGAGAGGATTGTCTTAAATATATTTTGAGCACTTCCTGGCATCACAATTGCAAAGGGAAGCGGTGCAACTAAGGATAAAGTGAAGAAAACACTCAGGAGTGCGATAACAAAACGGGGAAGCGGTGAGAAGCGCACGGTATGAGAGTGAACTCTTAAGAAAACTCTGGATCAGGCTTTGATGCCACTGAATCGGCATCATGTGCGGCTGAGCTGGTCCCAGTTGATGGGCGATTAGAGCTATCTATATCGCGAGCCTGTGATGTGCGGAGCGAATCTTGAAAGCGCTGAAATTGACCGACCGAGCGCTGTGTCTCCTGTTGAAACTTCTCTTGAAACTTTGAGATCCAGAGAACGTATCCGAGCCCTCCGATTAAGCCCACAGCGGGAACGATCCACCAGATTAAGGCTGTAGCTGCGCTCGACATATGCCGAGCCTACCGTGACTGCGTCGTCCTTGCTGCCGTGAACTTCACCTCCTGAACATGTGAGTTCACAGTGATTCCATCCACTGGAATTTCCCTCACAGGAATTTAATGGATTCGGCGGGAAGAAATCCAATGGATATCTGGTTACATGGCTGAGAGGATTAACACATGACGCCATTTGGTTTTTCGCCCGATAGCTCCGATGATGCCGAGAAAAATAACGGCGACGGTTCGGTGGATTTTGCTGCCATGATGCAACAGATGCAGCAACAGATTCAAGAACAGTTTTCAAAGCTTGGAATGAGTGGGCCGGGTTTTGCGCCAACTTCAGAGGCGCTACCAAAGAATGTTGTTCGCGATAATGCAAAAAAATTCGTGACAGCGAAAGGTTCGGCGCCAATCGGCGCTAATGATGTATCGAAAGTAACGGAGGCATTTTCGATTGCTGAGCTGTGGCTAAATGAAGCGACGTTTTTCCCGCAATCGACGGTTGCCGCTAACACCACACTCGCTCGAACAGATTGGGTCGATTCAACTTTAGCCGGATGGCAGAGCACGGTTGAGCCACTTGCAATTGGATTAACAAGTGCAATTGCCGAACTTCTCAAAGACTCCGCAGGTGAAGGTGAAGAGGGTTCAGCCGAAGATTCAATGCAGCTCCCGGTGGGAATGATTGCCACACTTCTTCGCTCATTTATAGGCTCACTAATGGCAACTCAACTCGGGCAGTCTATTGGTGGCTTAGCTGGCACCGTCACAGGCATCCACGACGTCGGTCTGCCGCTTGTTGATCCTGTCTATCCCGCACTCGTTCCTCAAAATATTGAAGAGTGGGCGCATGATTTAGATATTCCAATTGATGAAGTAAGAATCTTTCATGCACTTCGTGAGAGTGCAGGCGCCAGATTATTCTCACATAATCCGTGGTTAGTTTCATATATTCGAAGTGCTGTTTCAGATTATGCGCGCGGAATTCATATCGATATTGATGCAATTCAACGTCAAGCACAAGAGTTATTTGAAGCATCGGCTTCAAACTCTGGCGAGTTTGATCCAACAAACCCCGAGAGTTTTTCAATGGCACTTAACGAAGGAGTCTTCACACCTGAAGAGACTCCAGCCCAACGCGCTGCATTAGTCAAACTTGAAACAGTTCTTGCACTTGTTGATGGATGGAGTGAATGCGTTGTAACTCTTGCCGCGGGTAATCGTTTGCCAAATATCTCTGCCCTTGAAGAGACGTTGCGCCGTCGCCGTGCAACATCTGCACCAACTCAGCAGCTCTTTTCAAATCTCTTTGGACTCCAAGTCTCTCCCCGCCTTGCACGTGAGGCGGCGGCTTTTTGGAGAGCGGTCGGTGAACTTCGTGATCTTCAATCTCGTGATCAGATTTGGAGTGGGATATTGCCAACGGCAGAGGATCTCTTAACTCCCGAAAGCTATCTATCTAGTATTGAAATACCCGACGATTTATCATCACTTTAATTTCCATCCCCAACCCATTTTAAGAAAAGTTACCCAATGGCTTTTAGTGTGGATGTGAAGTGGGCTAACCCTTCCGACAATGAAAAGCGAACTCCCCGGGCGCTCATTCTGTATCAGCCTTCCCCTTGCTGATATAGAACGGTTATCCGAGGAGTTCGTAGTTGTAACGTAAATGGAAACGGCCGCAGAATCAACTGAGCAGCGCATTGACAAATGAGTTTTTTATCGTGTAGTGGATTTTTTTTACTGCTCGATTTAGGTCACATAATTTAAATCCCTCAACACATGGTTGAGCTTTGAGGAGATTTACTGCCTCGGATATATCGTGCATCAATGGACATCAATACTTTCTCCAATGAACTCACCCCAGATAGGGGTGGGGATTTGGACAGGGATGCCACTCTGCCCGGGATCAATGAGGGTGAGATCGTTGTTATCCGCTCAACGCGCCGTAGGAAAAACATCTCGGCCTACAGGGCCGGTGGGCGGATAGTCGTTTCAATCCCAGCCAGAATGAGTAAGGCCGATGAACGGGCGATGGTTCCAGAGATGGTTGCCAAGATTCGCGCCCAGGAGGCGGCGGCCACAATGAGTCAGAGCGAACTTGCCACCAGAATCGATGAGCTTCTGCGCGAACTTGCCCCCGAGATCACTATCCGCCCCGCAGATGTCAGCTGGAGGGCGATGCGCGAGCGCTGGGGCTCCTGCACGAGCGTGGATCGCACTATCCGAGTCTCCGATCGCCTCAAAGGGGCGCCTCAACACGCTCTGGATTTCGTCCTCTTCCACGAGGCTATCCATTTAGAGATTAGCGACCATGGCGAGGGTTTTA